>DATNJO010000891.1:0-5036 GCA_035603895.1 Pyrinomonadaceae bacterium | reverse complement strand
CGGATGCGCATAGGATACGCCAGTGCGCCAGCCGACCCGATACGGAACGTCTCCGGGTTCGTTATCAAGTTCTAGAAACGGATGATCGTATAGGACCAGTCCGGCGCCGAAATGCCGGATGCTACCCTGTTCCGGCAGACTAGTGCCGTCAAAGAGCTGGTATTCGAGAGCTACCGAACTCGTCTCCGACATTATAGCTTCGTTTACTAACGAACAGGGGACGGGCAGGCCGTCGAGGGCGCAACCACCGCGGATGTCCATGGCGTTGCCGCGCATATAGTATAGTCCCTCGCCTGCGATCATGTCGGCGTAAGAGAGGCTATAAGTATAGGGATTAGAGTAGCCTGATTCAGCACCGAGAGGGTCGGGTTCTGCACGGACGGCGTTTGCCACCCATTGGCCGGTGGTAGGGTTTCGATGTTGAATGGTCGTAATTGTGTAGGGTGCTAAATACTGGTAGTCAGCGAGCAACTCTCCACCCACATATACATGACCAATTCCGCGGTTTCCCGATTGGTCGATGTTACAGATCAAGGCGCCCCCGAGAACGGTAGATCGCAACTGGTAACTATTCTCGGTGTAGTCCTCCAGCACGCCGTTTTCATCCTCGGTGTGACGGTGCTCGATACGTTTACCGGTGAGACCGTCGGGCGTCATAGGTTTGATTAATTGTGTATTGATGCGAGAGGTAATGGCCGCCAGCGTAAACATCGAGTCCTTCTTCATAGAAACTGCGTTGCTGCCCCGTGGCATCGTAAGTATGAGTGCGCTGGCCTGAGTCTCGTGAAGTCACATTTCCGTTAGCATTGTAGGTCCAGTCCGCGCGCCGGTTGTTGGTGTAGGTTGGCGTATCTGATACCGACGCGGTCCAGTGTCTCCCGGTGCGACTCAGGTTATTCCAGGCGTTATAGGTATAACTTTGCTGGTAAGGACTATCTGCCGGATTGCTTGGTGCCTTGAGCGCCAACATGCACAGACCACACCCCCGTGGACGCAATAACTATCGACGCTAAAACTGTAATCGCGATGGCGGTCCGCAAGGTGGACCAATAGGACACGGGAGGAAACATGAGAATACTCCGTCTCAAACGAGAACAAAGGTTGATTGGTTAATGCGTGAGCTGGGGAGGACTACACGCTCTGGGCTAAACCATTGGACCAGTCCGCAATTTACTCACACCTGAAACTGCTGTCAACGATTTTTATTCAGATTTTTATTCAGAACACAATTCATCACAGCTTCTGCGCGATTTCGTTCATGCGGGCGCGCAGGCGCTCCTCATCGATACCTGTGACTCGGCCGTCGCGATACACTTCGCGGCCGGCGATTATTGTTAGCTGCACGTCCCGCCCGGAAGAAGAAAATATAAGCGTAGTCGTTGGATCATAAACTGGTAACTGATGCGTCCCATCAAGTCCCACCACAACCAGATCGGCTTGCCCACCTTCGCGTAGAGGGCCAATCCCCTCTCCCAAACACCTATCATTAGTCGCAGCCGACAATATATGTGAGGCTTTTAGAGAGGAGTTTTGGGCGAATAGAAGAGCAAAGCGGGCCTCTTCAATCATGTCGCACGTGTTGTTGCTCGCTACAGAATCACTTCCTAATCCAACCGAAACGCCCGCTTCAACAAACTTCGCTAACGGCGCACGCCCATGGCCCAACTTCGCATTCGACTTCGGACAGTGTGCAACCTTGCTATCGGTTTGTTTCAACGTCTCGATATCTTCGTCGTCGACTCTAATACAATGCGCGAGCAGCGGTCGTGTTTCGAGAATACCCGCCTGCTGCAAATATTGAATGGTCGAGACTCCCGGCGGCGTCCATTCGATTCCGCGTCTCGCGAGTCCTTCAGCAAACAATCCCGATCCATCACGCAACAACGATTCTTCCGCCGCCGACTCCGCCGCGTGCATCATCAACGGCAACCGCTCCGCAATCGCAAACTCCGCAATCAACTCAAGCTGCGCTCGACAAACCGTGTACGGCGCGTGCGGCGAGACACCAACCCGCACCAAGTCAGTTTCAAACTCGCGAAGTTGTTCCACCTTCCCTTTCAACTTCGCAAAATTCTCATCAAGCAACCGCGGATCTGGCCCGAACGACTCCTGAAACACAACGCCACGCAATCCAACATCGCGCAACGCCTGCATACTCATCATCGCCGCATCGCTGGCATCCCCAACACACGTAATCCCCGCCCGTACCGCTTCACACGCACCCCACGTCGCCGACACACGAATATCATCGGGCGTCATCCGCTCCAGCCGCGCGAACGTCAGCTTCCGCAACCACGCAAAGAAATCGCTCTCTTCGTTTTCGAGAAACCCGCGCATCGCGGTGAGTTCGAGATGTGTGTGTGTGTTGATTAGACCGGGAAGGATTACTGATTGCCCAAAATCTTCAACGCGCGCATCGGGAAACCGCGCTGCAATCTCCGCCGCGCTGCCAACGCCAACAATCAAAGCGCCATCGACCGCAACCGCACCGTGCTCGATCGCAGACGAAGCAACCGGCATTACCCAACGCGCCGTGTAGATCGTGGTCATCTTTTCGCGTTCTTCACCTGGCGATACCGATCCATGATCGAGGTCACGTAAGCCCGCGTGGATGGAATGTCGATGCGCCCGATGAACTCCGCGCCACTCTGCGGCGGCGCGCCGTCAGCAACGCGGCTCCACTCGACCGCACGACTCGGCCCGGCATTGTAACCCGCGACCATACGCGTCTCGACATCCGGCGCATCCTGAAACTGCTCGTAGATCTTTTCCAGATACCAGCAACCGATCTGAATGTTACGTTCGGGATCGCGCAACAAGCTTTCAGGATTGCTCGCCATCTGCCGTTCGAGTTCGCGCATGCCGGTTTCGGTGGCCCATTCGCGACCAACGATCGGTGTCACTTGCATCAAACCAATCTCGCCATCAGCACCGGTCTTCCACGGACTGAAATAGGTCTCTTCGTAAATGATGCTCCAGACGAGATCGGGATCGACGCGATAGATCGCGGCCTGGCGCGCAATCAAGGCGTCGTAACGATGAGTCCAGTATTGATTGAGAAGATAGGCGGCTAGAATCAGCGTGAGGACTATGCAAACAACGACGAGAACTCGTTTCATCCAGTTCGGGAGAATGATCTCGGGGCGCTAGTTTTTTCTTCTCAGTGACGACCAAAAACTTGCACGATGATACGCGAGGTCCACGCCTTCGTAGCGCGAGCGCAGCGCGTGTTCGTCAAGTACGTGACCCTGCAACCAAACCTCGGCTTCCAAACTCGCACCGACCGCCAGTTCACCGCGCAGCGCGCGCCGGTTCACCAGCACTTCGAGCTTGATCTTTTCCAGATCGAGATGAATCCAGAACAGCTCGCCGCCCGAAAGCGGATTTCGCAAAGGTTTGAAAGCGATGATGCGGCCACACAGGCTCCAATCATTTTCATGCGCCGCGCGAGCCGGAGCGGCCTTTTCGAGCGGCATCCAATGCGTGTCGCATTTGCCACGCCGCACACGCGCGCGATACGCAAGACCGCACTGGCCGATGTGTAACTCCTGCGCGCCAAAACCCGCTGGTCCCACTTCCGTCAAATTCTGCAACTCAAACAGAACTTCGCAATCGGTGCCTTCGCGATAACCGTGGATAACTGCTTCGCCTTCTTCATCGTACTCAGTCAACGCCCACGGAGCGATCGTTTGAATGTAGCGAGCACGAAAACCGGGACGGCAATCAGCGTAGAACACATCGCTGCCCGATTCGTAAAGAACGGTCCAAACCTCGAGACCTTCTCCGAGCTTCCAACAACGTCCGTGCAACACCGCGCCGCGCCGACTGAGTTGTGTTGCCTCGCCCTGGTCACCTGCACGTTCCGCCAGGTAATTGAAAGCCTTCTCGCTTGAAACCTCCAGACCGATCGTTTCGAAAGTAGGGTTCATAGTGAATCAGTAATCTTTGTACGGATGCATTATTGCGCGCTACGCTTCCGCTGTCTACGCTTCGCGGTGGTGCCGTTGGCATTTTCTGCACGCGGCGCGCGTGTCCGGAAACCGCGGATCACGCGCTGTGGACCATGCGACGGCTGTTCACCCGATCGGACCATCTCGGCAAACAAGTCGACGTCGTAGTCAGCTTCACGCGACATCTCTTCGCGAATCGAGTGCAACACTTCCAGAAATCTTGGGCGACGATACATAGGAACATTTTCGATTGTTGATTGCCGATTGTCGATTGAAATCAACAATCAAAAATCGTCAATCAACAATTAACTCACTCTTTCCGTAGCTTCCGACACTAAAAACTCCGGCGTCACGATCATCGGCACATAAAACCCGGCCGCGGTATTGAATAACCGAATGCGCGCCTGTCGTCGAACGTTCGCCAGGTGACCGAAGTTCCACGTTACCAAATAATCGATCTTGTGAAACGACGCAATCGCTACGTGCAATGCATCGGCGATGTACTTGCGATGAAATATGCCGCGCGCTATGTAACCTTCAGCCAGGATCGCTGCTTCCTCCGTCAGATCTACTTGTTCGAGATCGCGAATGAGTTTCAAGTACGAAGTGCGATGCGGTTCCTGCACGCGCCCGAGTTCTGACGTAACGAGCGGCGAGATCACCGTGCGATAGTCGGGCATCTCGTGTTCCCACCAGCGGATCGTCAAGTCGCGGCGAAACGGTTCGCCGTTGTCCAGGTAGGCGCCAATTACCGATGTCTCGAGATAAAGAGCCTGCTTCATGGAGTTGTTACTACTTCCTGATTGATATTCTCGACCGTAGGCCGCTTTTGCAGCAACGGCTCCAGGCGCATCGTACCGCGCGCGAAGTCAAAGTAGATGCGGAAGTGCCGCAGAAAGTTCCCGCCAAGAATTCCACTTTGTGTAAATCCTGCCGTTTCGTTTACCGGTTCCATGTCGAGTACGGCCGCGTTGATCTTTTCCAGTTTACTCAATCCGAAACTCAAACGCGGCAACTGCAAAAGCTTCACGTCTTCAGTTACACCCGCGGCGCCAAAGACACGCATCTTTGATGGCTGTAACAGTT
>DATNJO010000890.1:0-2775 GCA_035603895.1 Pyrinomonadaceae bacterium | reverse complement strand
CGGCACCGGCAAGGAACTCTTCGCCCGCGCGGTCCATCATCTTTCACCACGCCGCGACCAGGCGTTCGTGGCAATTAACTGCGCCGCCATTCCCGAAACACTGATCGAAAACGAACTCTTCGGACACGAACGTGGCGCATTCACCGGCGCAAGCGATCGACGCCAGGGGAAGTTTGAACTTGCCGGCGGCGGAACCGTTTTTCTTGATGAGATTGGTGAGTTGCCGCTCGGCGTTCAAGGCAAACTGCTGCGGGCAATCGAGGAGAAGATGATCGATCGCATCGGTGGACGCGCGCCGGTTGCAGTCGACGTTCGCGTTGTTGCCGCCACGAACAAGGATTTGAAGGCGGCAGTCGACAACGGCCAATTTCGCGGCGATCTTTTCTTTCGGTTGGCAGTGTTTCCGATCGAGATTCCGCCGTTACGCGATCGCGGTGACGACATCACGTTGCTGGCGCATCACTTCGCCGCCGCAGTCGGACGCGAACTGCGTGGCCGCGAAGCGCAACTCAGCGACGAAGCAGTCGCGGCTTTGAAACTTCATCGCTGGCCGGGTAACGTCCGCGAGCTCGAGAATGCGATCGAACGTGCGTGCATCCTGTCTGACACGCTGAAACTCGAACCCGCCGATCTGGGTTTGGGTCCAGTCGCCACTGATGACGCCGGCGCGCTTCAGCAACTCGATCTTTCGGGAACGTTGTCAGACGTGGCCCATCGCGTGTTGCGTCTCGTCGAGCGCCGCAAAATTCAAACCGCGCTCACAGCCAACGACGGCAACAAGAGCAAAACCGCCGAGGATCTTGGCGTCAGTTATAAAACGCTGCTCAATAAGATTAAGGAATATACTCTCTGACGCCAGATGAAGGACGACGTTAAGCTCGAACAACCTGCCGGCGCCGTGGCAGGCGAGACTCTCGAACAAGTCGGCGCCGGCACTCCGGAATCACACCCTGAAACTCCGAAACCGAAGGCTGACACGACCAGCACGGGCCGCTCGGCTTTCTATGTCGGCGCCGGCATTCTCATCAGCCGCATTGTCGGCCTGATCCGCCAGCGAATCTTCGCGCACTACTTCGGCACCTCGATTGAAGGTGATGCGTTCAGCGCGGCGTTTCGCATTCCTAACTTTCTGCAAAACGTGTTTGGTGAAGGCGCGCTTTCGGCGTCGTTTATTCCCGTCTACGCGAAGCTGTTGGCCCAGGAAGACGAGGAGCACGCCGGACGCGTGGCAAACGCCGTCTTCGGAATCCTCGCGCTCGTGACTTCGCTCATCGTTTTGCTCGGTGTGCTCGCAACGCCTTACATCGTTACAGGCATCGCCGCGGGTTTTGAAGAAGAACGCCGAGAGCTGACGATCACGCTCGTGCGGATCTTTTTCCCCGGCGCCGGCCTGCTTGTGCTTTCGGCGTGGTGCCTGGGAGTTCTCAACAGCCATCATAAATTCTTCATTTCTTACACGGCGCCCGTCGCTTGGAACGCCGCGATCATTGTTACGCTCATTGTGTTTGGCAAACGGGTTGATCTCGCACATCTGGCGGAAGTAACAGCTTGGGGTTCGGTGGTTGGCAGCGCGTTGCAGTTTGGCGTGCAACTTCCGATGGTGCTGCGATTGATCCATCACTTTCGTCCCGCATTGGCACTGGCGAGCGAGCACGTCAGGCAAGTGCTGCGCAGTTTCTTCCCGGTGTTCATCAGCCGTGGTGTGGTGCAGATCAGCGCGTTCGTTGATGCGTTTCTGGCGAGCTTTCTCGGACAGGGAGCGGTTGTTGCGCTGACGTACGCGCAGAGTCTTTATACGTTGCCAGTGAGCTTGTTTGGCATGTCGGTGTCGGCTGCGGAGTTGCCGGCGATGTCGAAAGCATTGGGCGCGAGCGAAGTGGTAGCTGAAACGCTGCGTCACCGGTTGGACCAGGGGCTCGAGCGAATCAGTTTTTTCATCGTTCCCTCCGCGATGGCCTTCCTCGCACTCGGCGATGTGATCACCGCCGTGCTTTACCAAACAGGCAAGTTTACGCGCGCTGATTCGGTCTATGTCTGGACCATTCTGGCGGGTTCGGCAGTGGGCTTGTTGGCATCCACTCTTGGCCGCCTTTACTCGTCGACTTACTACGCGCTTCAGGACACCAAAACGCCGCTGCTCTACGCGGTGATACGCGTGGTCTTAACAACCGTTCTCGGTTACCTGTTCTCGATCCCCTTGCCGCGTTACCTCGGTGTCGATCCGCGGCTCGGCGTTGCCGGTCTGACGGTCTCTTCCGGAATTGCGGGGTGGGTCGAGTTTGTGTTGCTGCGGCGTAGTCTGAATCGACGCATTGGAAGAACGGGACTGGCGCTCACTTACGCCGGGAAACTCTGGCTCGGCGCCACCGCGGGCGCGGCGGTTGGGTGGGGGCTCAAATTGTTGGTTATCAACTGGCACCCGATTCCGCTGGCGATCGTGGTCCTGGGCGGGTACGGCACGACCTATTTCGCCGTCGGCTACCTCTTCGGCATCGCTCAAGCGCGACTCATCATTGGCCGCTTTCTCCGCCTGCGTTGACGGGAACTGGAAAACGTTGTTTATTGGTGGTGTTCTTTTAGAGCAGGGGAGCCCCAAATCCCTGTTCGAACACGTTATTCAGGAGTGCCCCCAATGTACACAATGCCGATGATTTTTCCGCTTGATGGCTCCGGTCGAGTTTACGTTCTTCAAGACAAAAACGGGCAGGTTGTAGGTTCTGGCTCGCGCGAAGTGTGCGAAAAGCTGTTGAGGTTGATCGGGATGGGATTCACGCC
>DATNJO010000889.1:0-2939 GCA_035603895.1 Pyrinomonadaceae bacterium | reverse complement strand
CCGCCGAGACCGAGGACTGTCGCGCGCGGCGTGGGAAGTGTTGCCGGGTCGGGGAGCTTGCCGGCCGGAGCGTCCTTCGTTCCGCTGCGTCCGGCCAGCGCCGGATACGGCGACTCGGGCGTCTTTGCGAGCGCGAGATAGAAGTTCTCCATGTACTCCTCACGATTGTCGGGTACAGCAAGACCCGCCTCGAGGATGAGCACCTTCTTGCCGGCGAGGCCGAGTTGTTTGGCGATCAGATTTCCTGAGACACCTGCGCCGACGATGACGACGTCGTATTGCGGAGAAGCGCCGTTGCTCATTGTCCACCTCCATTGCGGGTGTTAACGCCAAAGGTTTCGAGCGGTGCCGGCGGCTGGCTCCAGTAGCCAAAGGTGAAAGCGCTGAATCCCATCGGATGCGCCTGGGCCACGTTCCAAACCAGGCTCTTCGTGTAAGCCTGCGAAGAGATCACCTGATGTAAACCATCCGTCTGGAACGGTGGCGGATACCACGAACCCAGATACCACATGGCGATGATGGCTTGGCAAAGCAACGCTTGATTCGATGGATTAGGACTCGAAACTTCGAGCAGCGTGTCGGCAATCTGCTGTGGAGTCAGCCGTGGTTGCTGACTGATGAGCTGATCGAAGGTATTCATCAGCGTGTCCATCATTTGTTGTCCGACTTGCGCAACGGCGTATTGATAGAAAGTGCCGGAGAGATTCACCGGATCGAGAAACGGCCTGATAAAGCTCGGCTGAAATCCCGTCAGTGTCGCCGACATGTTTGCGAAATCCTGCACGACGGCTTCAGAAGGTGGTGTTATTGGAGTGGTCATAGTGGTCTCTTCTTTCTCTATTGCGCTCGTTGCAGGACGTAGGTGAAATCGGACGGCACGGGCGTCGTCATTGTGGCGTTGTTGTGGCACTCGATGCAGTTCGACGAAACGTTCGGAACCATTCCCTGGATATAAGTCTCGAGAGTGGTGTTGGCCAGGAAGTTCGGCGCTGGTGTTCCGAGCGGATCACCCGGACTTGCCTGGCACTGCCCCGTGTTGGTGGGCCACATCGTGCTGATCAACTCATAGTTCTGCCACACTGAACTGGAAGAGACGCCGAGCAAAAGCTTCAACGCATCCGCGTTACGTGCTGCCGCGCTCGTGAACGCGAACTCGTTGCCCTTGAACATATTCATTCGCACGACCTGGCTGTGAAATGCACTGACTTTCGTCGGATTCCACGGGCGAGGCGGCACCGCGTTTTGCGGGCACTTCGAAACAGGGCACTTCGGATCGTAGTAGTTGTACTCTGACTTGAGCTTATTGCTTGCGACGTCGGCTTCAGTCGGTACGTTATCGACGTGCTCGAAGGTGGACCAGAGCCACTGCGCACCCGAATTGGTCTTGTGTCCGATGTGCAAACCAACGAGTCCCATGGTCTTCGTGCTGCACGAAGCTGGGTAACTCGGATTTTGCGAAGCAGGCGAGTAGACGAGGACAGTCTGCGAGTGGAAGTTTTTCTTGTCAGCGTCGCTGATGACCTTCCACGCAGCCTTAACCATGATCGCGCCTTCGGGACCATTGAGAACTCCGCACGGAAACTTCACTGCGCCCGAAAACACCTTCTGTCCCGCTTTTGAATAAAGCGTGTTCTGCAGGATGTAGTCGAACATCGGTTTGTTCACGAGAATCTCGAAGCGGGTGTAGTTACCGTCCTGATCGATGATTGGACCAGTGTTGAAGGGCTGGCTGAAAGCCGTCAGCACCGTCGGCGTCTTGCCGACCTGGCTGATGATCTTCATGCCCGGTTTGTAGCTGGCTTTGCACTGCGTCGGCACGGTCGCTGGTCCGTTCCAGGTTGGCTTCGCACCGTTGGGGAGAAAGATGTTGTCGACGTTGCGATAGTGTTCCCACACGGTATCGTTGTCGCCGTTCTGGCCGATCGTCTTGTTGGGATCGCCGTTACCGTCTGGTCCAGGCGGCCAGTTGAGTGCGATGAAAGTGTTCCATGAATAAATGTCGAAGTCGCCTTGAATGGCTAACAACTTCTGTTCGTTCGTCGGATTGGGTGGCAGTGGTCCAAACTGCGCGTCACCCGGAATCTTCGGACTAAGCACGATGGCTGGATCAGCGGGAGCCATCGTCGACGTTATCGACGTTACGATCACCATGGTTACGGCGACGACGGCGAGGAATATTACACTTACGATTTTCTTCATCTCTCCTCCATCTCGAATCAAACGAGGAACGTGCGATACAACGGTGCCTGGTTGGGTGGAAACGCTGCGTCCGGATTGAACGGTGATCCGATGGCTTGTTGGAAGCGGAAGTGGTTTTCCGGATCGACCGCCTTCTTGATTTTGACAAGCCGCCCGTAGTTATCGCCGTAAAATTCTTTCTGCCAGTTGTGTAGCAGCGGATCGATGTAATTGCAGTAGGCGCCGATCGAGTGCGGTGCCATTTCTTCGCCGAGCTTGTAGGCCCAGTTGACGTTCTGCACTGTTTGATCGGTTGCCGACCAGATCGCTTTCACTTCCCACAGGAATCGTGCATCGCGATGCCAGAAGGACGTTTCCTTTTTATCGACCTCGGTGACTTTGCCGCCCATGTGCGTCCAGACCAGGAGACTGTTAGGTGACGGTGCACTCGTCATATTGCTCGTCAGCACGTCAATGCATGACGACGTAAACGCGCCTGGCGCCATAAAGCCCGAACGGATGTAACCGCTCTGACCACCTACGACAGTGAGCAGGCCGTTGTAGATCTCGAAGTCGGGCAGCGTCATGTCGTAGAGGTTGATGAATATGTTTGGAAACTTGAGAATCGGTGCGATCAGGTCCATGCCCTCGCGGCTGTCGCCGTTAAAGATCGGCGTGAGACCGATGCTGTTGACGAGCGTGTCGGGATGGGCCGGCAGCGCGACTTTGCCCATGTAACCGTAAACAGCCAGCGAGTCGGG
>DATNJO010000888.1:0-2056 GCA_035603895.1 Pyrinomonadaceae bacterium | reverse complement strand
CAAACGCCAAGACACGTCGCTCTTTAGCAAGGTTGGGGACGACCATCTTCCACGCAACGTGCGACATCCCGATGCCGTGAAGCAGAATCAACAGGCGACCTTGACCCGCATCAGTATAGTGCCAGCCAAACTCGTGGTTCGGACAGAAAAGGCAACCATTTGGAGATTGAACCATCGTTTTGTTAGCGAAGGCGATCGTGTGTTCAATAACCGAGACGCTTGCGACAACAGCAGAACGGCTGCCGAAGTGGCAGCCGTTAGTGTTTGTTAGAAATGGTCGGGACGACTGGATTCGAACCAGCGACCTCACGCACCCCAATCACGCGGGCTGCCTAAATGTAACTAATTGATTTTGCATCGAGATGCAGCCACGAGCAAAATCAAGGGTTTTTGCATCTGTTACCATTTGCTTCCGTTCACTTACAGCGGTTTTCTATTTTTTCCTGCCACAATCCTGCCACAACGAAATGGGGTGAACCCCCTCCATTGAGACAGTTACTGTCGAAGAAGTTCAGGTCTCAAACCCAAGGCTCGGCTCTTCGGCGAATTCAAGTGCAACCAACTCCCAGTCAGCAGGCTCGGGTGTGATGACAAGGTCCGCTTCTTCCGATATACGATCCCGGCACAGAGAGTGTGGCAGTCGATTATTCAGCATCCAGGTTTGCTCGGTCTTCGTGGGCGGATAACGAATTACAAATCGTTGCAGGAGTGCCACCTTACCGCTGCCAATCGGCCCACAATGGGGTTCACGTCAAGAGCCCCGGTCTTCACTGTGGGACCGATGATTTCGGCACGGGTAGCTTCGTAAATAATCCGCGTGTTGCGCACCATCATCTACAGCTAGGTACTCCTTGACGACAATCCGGCGGGTTGCAACGGGCAACCAAGTCGATCCGCTGGTTGCGTTGCGATACGAGGAAAGGACCGCACTACATCATAATCGGAATTCTCAGCGCCCACTTTTGGCTGGGCTTACAACTAAGGTACTACGCAATTTCGGATCCAATTTACCTCTGGAAAAACTACGAACCCAATTGACATCGATTAGCTATCTCTTTATATTACCCGGCCAGCTAGAATACTCAGAACGCCGTATCCTAACGCTCAACTTGATTCGCGAAACCACACTTTATCCACATTCGTTAAGCGATATTAGGTTTAAGATAAACGGTGTCCTTGCTGATCTGCCAAGGTGCGCGGCCGGAGACGCCCTGGGGGAGTAATATACACTCCGCATAGAGAGGATTGCATCATGTCAGTCACATCGCTTGCTAGCATTTCAGAGTTGGAAACCTTAGTCGGTTACTTGGAACAAGGACCACCGGCTAGCCGCTCGGACTTTGAAGAGATGTATAGCAAACATATTCGCGGAGCGATCACGCAGATCGAAGGTCGTGGCGAGCGGCGGCAAAGCACCCCTAAAATTCTTCGTATACTGGATTCAGATTTTCAGGACGTGATGGTCGTCTACAGTCCGAGTTGCCCTAATCCTCAACCGGAAAAGTCGGTCTTTGCGCAGGAGTACAGATTCTTTGTCAGCACTCTAAAGACTTACCTTGAGGCCAAGCGGACTTGATCCTCCGCAGCCGTACGGTCTGACTTCCTCTGTTAGATCATTATCTCAACCTCGAAGGATCTCCCCCAAATGCATTATCGCGACATTCTGTGGATTCAGAAGACTACTCGTCCCAACCGTCGTTTCATAAGTGAATTCAAAGAGTTATGCGATCTCGAATACGAAACCGATTCTGACCCTGCCCTTTATCGTCTCAGGTTCGACGAACCACCGATTCATGCAATCGTCATAGATTGCGATTGTGACGACGAAGCGTTACGCAATCAAACAATTGATCTCCTGCGAACCGTTCGCGAGATCGATCCGGACATACCCATCTTCGTTTTAATAGAGACAGACTCGGTTGAACTTGCTTACAAAGCAGGCTCCGTCAAAGCGCACACGAAGATGAGACCGCATTTGCTTTCACTCTCGAAACCGGCGGAGGCTCTATTTGAAGAGATCATCAAAGCATCAAGAAATCGCCCTAGCTACGATCTC
>DATNJO010000887.1:0-13419 GCA_035603895.1 Pyrinomonadaceae bacterium | reverse complement strand
CAATATCTTCATCACCGGGTACTCCCTTCTAAGTCAGATTTTGAGTCAACCTGCAAAGGCCAAACTCGTTACAGTGGACATTGTCCATCTTTCAAATCGACTTCGGGAGACCCGGCTTCATAGTTTCTGGGCTGAAATTAGTAAACGCCTTCGGCGTTCAGATTGGGACACCACCCTTAACAAGGCGCTCGCCAGCGGGCCTAATAGCTCGCCCGCGGGCCTGATAGAAAGGAACTCACATGCCTGACTCACACGGCAAGACTATCAACGACCATTTCATCGCCTACTCTGAAGAGTTTTATGATGTCGTGGGCAACGACCCGCAGTTCTACACAGTGATCGAAACCGACGCTCACGAAGGTCCGGTTTACGTCGCGAACGATAACTCTCTTTACTTCACTACCGTTCCCACAAGCAGCAACATCCCCGTAGCCGAATCTAAACAAGTCTCGATCAAAAAAATCTCTCTCGACGGCGCTCAGTTCCCTTTAGACCCGAGCGCCGCGACGACCGTGCGCGCCGCTTCAAACATGGCGAACGGGATGACCCTCGATCGTGAAGGGCAGTTGGTAATCTGCGAGCAGGGCACAAAGGTCACGCTCGCCCAAATTAGCAGCATGAACCTTCAGACCGGCAAGGTGGAAACGGTCGTCGATCAGTGGCGCGGTCTGCGATTCAACTCACCCAACGACGTGGTGGTCAAGAGTGACGGCAGCGTTTGGTTCACCGACCCGAGCTACGGGTACTTGCAGGATTTCAAGAACCCGCCTTTGATCGGAGATTACGTTTACTGCTACGAACCACCGACAAAGTACCAGCCCCTCGGACAGATTTCTGTTCTCGCTGACTCGTTCAATAAGCCTAACGGGCTGGCGTTTTCGCCGGACGAATCGATCCTCTACATCAACGACAGCGGCGCCATACAGGGACCCGGCACGTATTACGTAAACTTGCCGCACCACATCCGCGCCTTCGACGTGGTCGAGGGCCGGCATCTGGTGAACAATCGTCTGTTCGCCGTTGTGAGCCCGGGTATCCCCGACGGACTAAAGGTTGACTCCGAAGGACGCGTTTACAGTTCTTGTGCGAGCGGCCTGCTGGTCTATAACACCAGCGGAGATCTGATCGGCGAGATCGTCGCGCCTGGAGTTGCGAACTTCACGTTCGGCGGCGCGGGAAACAATATCCTGTACTTGATGGCTGATACTGTAATTTGGGCCGCGGAGATCAAGGCGGTCGGAGCCACGCACTCCTAAACCCGTTCGACGTGTTATGATTTCGCCCCTATTCTGATCCGAGTTAGCCCCTATGAGAGACGATGCCGCTCGCAATCAAGTGTTGCATGAAGTGGGCCAGGCCATCGTCTCTACGCTCAACCTCAACGATCTCTTCAAAACTATCTCCAACACTCTCCGCCGTTTTATCAACCACGACACGGCGAGCGTTGTGCTGCTCGATCAGGATACTAACCAACTGCGCGTGCACATGCTCGATCGTCCGCCCGTGAACGTTCTCGGCGAAGGAACAGTAATTCCAATGGACGGAACGCCCGCGGGTCTTTGCATCAGCACGCGCCAGACCATTCGGCGCGACACGGTCGACTTCAAGGAGTTTCACGTTCCGGAAATGCTGATCGCCTACGCTGCGGGTCTGCGGTCCGGCTGTTCGGTGCCGCTCATCTCACACGACAAAGTGTTTGGCGCGATCAATGTCGGTGCGCTTCGTGAAGCGGCTTTCAGTGCGGAAGATGCGGAACTGCTCGAACAGATTGCTGGACCAGTCGCCATTGCGGTAGAAAACGCGCTCAATATTCAACACGCCGAGCGCGAGCGCGATCGTTTTCAACTGATGCTGGAGATCAACAACGCGGTGGTCTCGCATCTCGATCTGCAAGACTTGGTGACAACGATCTCCGCCTGTTTACGCGACATCATGCCGCACGATTCCGCAGGCATCGCGTTGTACGAACCCGAGTTCAATCACCTGCGTGAGTACACCAACGTTTCTTATAAAGACGTCAACGCGTTTCGCGTGGGCGACACGATTCCGCTCGAAGGAACACCCGCCGGGCAAGTCTTCGTCACAGGCAAATCGCTCTTGGTCAAACATCCGAACCTGGAAGAGTATCCCGCCGATCGGTATTCGCAACTTCAAGAAGAAGACAGTCCGAAGTCTGCCTGTCTGGTCCCACTCACCACGCACGGACGAAAGCTCGGCATCGCAGGCGTGAGCAGCACGCAGCCGAACCATTTCACGGCAAGAGATCTGGAACTCTTCGAGCACGTCTCCGATCAGATCGCGATCGCAGTTGAGAATAGCTTGAACTACGAGCGCGCAAACCGCGAGCGAGTGCGCGCGCAAATGCTGCTCGAAATCAACAACGCGATCACTACCAATCTCGATCTCCACGAACTGCTGAAGGCGACCTCCGCTTGTTTGCGCAACTACTTTCAACATGACTTCGCTGGAGTGGCGTTGTGGGACGACGAAAAAAGCCAGATGTCGGTCCACTCCATCGACTCAGAGCAACCTAACAAATATCTCGTTGAAGGAAGGCCGTTTTCAATCGAAGGCACGTTTACCGGACTGGCATTTACCTCACGCCAGCCGATCGTTCGCAATCGGTTCGACCCCGACGAGACGTCATGGTCGATGGCGCGAAAGTTTCATGAAGAGTACGGCCTGCGGGCCATGTGCTTCATCCCCATGATTTGGGGTGAGCGCGCAGTCGGTGTGCTGAATCTTGGTTGCCGGCGTGAAGATGCGTTCAGTGAATCTGATATCGAATTACTCACGCACATTGCGGGACAGGTTGCGATCGCGTTTCAGAACAGTTTGAACTTCCAACGCGCCACCAAAGCGAAGGAACGCACGCAGACACTACTGGACGCGAGTAATGCGATCGCGAAAAACCTCGACTTGCGCGAACTGTTACGCACGACCTCAACGTGTTTGCGGCGCTACTTCAATCACGACGTCACCGGACTCGCGCTTTATGACGAAGACACAAACAAACTGATGGTCCATGGCATCGATCGCTACGACAACAGTCAGTTTGCCGCCGAAGGTACTGCATTTTCCCTCGACGGAAGTCTGATGGGAGAGGCATTTACCAGCGGATGTCCGATTCTCGAGTGGCGCATCGATGACCAGAAAGATCGTAGTCCCCAGATGAAAGCCGCGTACGAGGCGGGTTGGCGCTCGGGCGCGTGTATTCCTTTGATCACGCGCGATCGCAAACTCGGAGTGCTCGGTCTTGCCAGCCTGCGCGACGATGCATTTAGGGAGATCGATGCCGACCTGCTTGTGAACATCGCCGGACAGGTGGCGTTGGCGGTCGAGAATGTCATGCAGTACCGGCAGATCGAATCGCTGAAGAACAAGCTGGCGAGTGAAAAAGGTTATCTGGAAGAAGAGATCAAGACGCAATACAACTTCGCGGAGATCGTGGGCCAGAGTAGTGCGCTGCTTGGAGTACTGAAGCAAGTCGAAACCGTGGCGCCGACTGATTCGACAGTGTTGCTATGCGGTGAAACCGGCACTGGCAAGGAGTTGATAGCGCGCGCGATTCACAATCTCAGTTCACGTAACGAACGTACGTTGGTGAAGCTCAATTGCGCCGCGATTCCGACTGGTTTGCTCGAGAGTGAATTGTTCGGACACGAGAAGGGCGCGTTTACGGGAGCTGTCACCTCGCGCGTGGGCCGCTTTGAGTTGGCGCATCAAGGCACGTTGTTGCTCGACGAGATTGGTGAGATACCGTTGGACTTGCAACCGAAGCTGTTGCGCGTTTTGCAGGAGCACGAGTTTGAACGTCTTGGCAGTTCGCGCACGATCAAGACTGACGCGCGGTTGATTGCCGCGACAAACTGCGACTTGGCGAAGATGGTCGCGGATAAGACGTTTCGCAGCGACTTGTTTTATCGTCTGAACGTCTTTCCGATCACGATTCCACCGTTGCGCGAACGCAGTGGCGACATTCCGTTGCTGGTTGGTTATCTGACGCAGAAACACGCCGCGCGCATGAACAAGCAAATCAGATCGATTCCCGCTCCGACGATGGAAGCGTTGTGCAACTATCCCTGGCCGGGCAACGTGCGCGAGCTTGAAAACTTTGTCGAGCGCTCCGTCATTCTCTCTCGCGGCGCCGAGTTGGAATCTCCGTTAACGGAACTGCAAAGCTCCAACGGCTCTGCCGCTCTTGCCGCCGCTGCGTCTGGCGACGCTCATTCTCCATCCGCAAAACCAAAGCTCGGCACGATGGACGAGATGGAACGCACCTACATCGAAGAAGTCCTGCGCCACGCCAACGGCATGATCGCGGGCAAAGGCGGCGCCGCCGAAATCCTCGGCATGCCCAGCTCCACCCTCCGCAGCCGCATGAAAAAACTCGGCATTAAGTAACCACAAAGAGGCACAAGAAGCACAAAGGAGTTATCGGCTCATTTGTGCATTTTGTGCCTCTTTGTGGCTATGAAAACAGGTGTCACTTCCATTCGTACTGCCGTATTTGATTCTCATCTCACCTCCGCTTAGTTTTTGCCCGCCTGGTTTTTCTTGAACTTCTGAACGAGCTCTCATCGTGATTCTCTCCTTGGATTGTGTGTGAAAAAACTTTTACCCGGCTGCCTCCGACTCACTCCGCGGTTGCGGGCGTCCGATCGCAACGTCGAAATAGGCTCTTAACTGAACGAGCGGAGCTTCGGCTGAAACAAAGCCGATGTAGTTATCTGGTCTCAGCAACAGGCTGAAAGGCTTGTCTGTGCCAAAGATCTCAGTTACGCGCTCGTTAAGAGGAAAGACGTGGTAATCGACGAGGTTCGGAAACTCATGCTCGATTCTCTCGCGCGCATTTTCCGGACCTTCGGCCTCGTTGCTGAAAGTAAGCAAATGAAATTCAGGCGCATGCAGCGAGTCGTAAACACTCGTGCCGTTAACCAAAAAGTAGGGCATGCGATCACCGGCTTTGATTGCAAAGTCTTCGTCCGTGTCGAAGCTCAACGAGTGGTTACGATACGTGATGCCGATCTGCGAAATCAGCGGAAAGATAAACTGGTTAACTGATTCCAGACCGACAAGAAAATTCGCCACGTACGGAAAGACATAGCGCCGCGTGAACGACATTAGCCACGCCGGATTCACCAACAGATCAAACATGCGATCCGTGGTCTCCAACAAACGCTGTGCGTTCTCGACGCGTTCTTCGTTGTAAGTGTCGAGAATGCGTGTGTTCGCATCGCCGCGCAAGACCAGCGCGAGTTTCCACGCGAGGTTGTAACCGTCCTGGATGCCGGTGTTCATTCCCTGCGCCCCCGCTGGGGAATGAATGTGCGCCGCATCGCCGGCCACAAAGCAGCGCCCTTCGCTGAACTTGTTAACGCGCCGCGAGTGGACCTTGTAAGTCGAGAACCAATTTACTTTGTAGATGTCGAGCTCGAGTTGCGTGTCCGCGAGAATCTGCCGTTCGATCTCTTCATACAACACCTCGCCTTCCTTAAGCTCAGTGTCTTCCGGAAAGACGCCGACGATGCGGTAACGATCTTCACCCGGCATCGGAAAGAACGCCGTCGACTGATCTTTCGCGAGACACGCCGCCAGCATGTCGTGCGGAAACTCCCATTTGATCTGTACATCGGCGACATAGAACAAACGCTCCAGCGTGCTGCCTTGAAACGTCAGGCCCAACTCCTTGCGAACGCGACTCTTCGCGCCGTCGCAAGCGACGAGATACTGCGCCTCAACTAACTGCTTCTCACCGCTCGCGTTAACGATAGTACCCGCTACCCCCGCGTCGTCCTGCGAAAAGTCAGTCAGAGTCGTTTGCCACTGGACGTCCTTTCCGTGTCCTTTGATAAATTCATAAAGCAGCTTCTCGTGCTTGCCCTGTTCGACGATCAGCAGGAATGGAAACGGACTCATTCCCTGGCCCAATTCTGACAGAGGCACTTCGGCGCGCGCTTCACCGCCTTCGATCAGGCGAACTCCTCTCGTAATCGCACCGAGCTCGACCAACCGATCGGCAAGATCGATCTGTTGGTAAATCTCCAGCGTTCGCGCCTGCACGCCGATCGCTTTCGAGAAGGGCGTGGTGCCTTCCTTCTGATCGACGATCACAAACTCGATCCCATAACGAATAAGTTGACACGCGAGTGCTAGTCCGGTTGGACCGGCACCAACAATCAGTACGTCTGTTTTTTTGATTCCTTCGTTCATGTTTCTCCTCAGTGCAAACAGCGGGCCGCCGTGAAACGGCCAAATCTCGCGAGACGACGCAGTTCGCGACGCGATATTTGGCGTCCGGCGCGATATTTGGCGTCGAAACTCGCGACTTCGCGTCGTGCCGCACACTCTTCAAAACACAAAGCAAAAAGCGGCTTCATCTCGCTATTACAACAACTTAGCGCAACCGAAACCAACTCGGCCAGCCAATGGTCTCGGCCTTGCACTAGCAGCTAGTGAAAGGACGCAGACGATGACAACAAGGATTACCAGGATTGAAGGTGAACGGACGAATCAGATGATTCTCAAACTCGAGGGCGCTGTGACGATCGCCGACGCCAGACTGCTCGAAGAGATTTGCAATGACCTACAGGACGAGCTGCGCTGCGCGATCACCATCGACCTCTCAGGCGTCAATTTTCTCGGCAGCCACAGCGCCGAGATTCTCTGCCGGCTGAAGTCGCTACCAGACCTCCAGATCGAAGGAGCGCACTTGTTTGTTCAGCAGATTATTGAATCCGTTGAGAACCGAAACGGTGGACCCCATGAATAAACTCTTACTTCTACCCTTCGTACTTTTAATCGCAGCCCACGGCGCAATGGCCCAGGACAACGGCAACATTCTGACGCTGAACCAGGCCATCGAAGTCGCGCTCAAAAACAATCGCGAAGCGAAAAACGCAAAACTCGAAATCGATAAAGCAGAAGACAAACTCGGAGCGTTTCGCACCCGTCGCCTGCCTTCATTCAAACTGAGCTCGCTGGTTTCTCAGCCACTCACCACCTTCGACACAACCTTCGAAAAAGGCGTGTTTGGCACCTATGAAGGCATCGGGCCGGTTCCGAATGAAGACACTGTAATCACGTCAACCACAAACACGACCGCACTGATCGTTGGCCAGGTTAGTCAACCGCTAACACAACTGCGTCGCATCGGGTTGCAGATCAAACAGCAGGAATTAGCCGTGCAGATCTCGGAGACGCAGTTGCACGCAACCGAACAAGCGCTCGTCAACGATGTGAAACGCGCTTATTACGCGATTCTGCAAACCGAAGGCGCCGCGCGAGCCGCGGAAGAGTCAGTGAAACTCTATCGCGAACTGGATCGCGTCACGGGCGAGTACGTGGTCCAACAAGTGGCGCTCAAAACAGATCTGATGGACGTGCAAACACGGGTCGCGAAAGCAGAGTACGAAGTGCTCGCGCTGAACAACACACTCAGCGCGCAGAAGGAACAACTGAACAATCTTCTTGGACGCGACGTGCGTACCGAGTTCAGCGTTACCGATGCGGTCGAGACCGTGCAGGTCGCGATGCGCGAGACCGATCTGGTCGAGGCGCGAAAACGCGCGCTGGACCACCGGCCGGAGATTCGCGAAGCACGTTTGCGGTTGCAACAGGCAACGCTCGACAAGCGCGCGAAAAAGTCGGAGTTCATTCCCGACGTTAGCCTGACCTACAACTACGTCGCAACTTTCAACTACTCGAATTTTGTTCCACGCAGCGTGAGCGGCGTCGGCATTCAGATCGAATGGGAAGTGTTTGATTGGGGACGCAAAAAGAACGAGGTCAAAGAGAAGAACCGCACCGTTGCGCAAGCCGACAACACAGTGCTCGAAACCGAGAGCCGCGTGCTGATGGAAGTAAACGCGAAGTACCGAACGTTACAGGAAAGCTGTCAGCTCATTCGCATCGCAAAACTCGCGCAGACCACCGCGCGCGCCAACGTGCAGGTGGCAGCTTACAAATACCGGCTCGATGCGGTGCTGCTGAAAGACGTGTTGCAGGCGCAGACGTCGCTCGCGAATGCCGATTACGATTACCAAAAAGCTTTGCTCTCCTTCTGGACAGCCAAAGCAGATTTTGAAAAGGCGATTGGAGAAAACAAATGAAGACGAAACGAATGTTCCCCGTTTTGATGCTTGTTTTGTTCAGCGTGATTTTTAGTGGCTGCGCGAAAGAAACGGCGAAATCGAAAGCCGCAAAACCCGTGAAGGTCAAAGCTGTCGAGTCGCACTCATCCGCGAACAACGTCCGTTATTCGGCAAGCATCAGGCCCGCGGCGCAGGTTGAGGTCGCATTCAAAGTGAGTGGTTATGTCGACGATATCGCGCGTGAGAAAGATCCGGCGGGTCAGTGGCGTTACATACAAGCCGGCGACATCGTGCACAAAGGTTCGACGCTCGCTCGCGTGCGCCAGAGTGATTACGCAGCGCGTGTGAACGAAGCGAAATCCCAAATTGGCGAAGCACGTTCGGCGCTGGACGCGAACCACTCGCAACTGCATGAAGCAATCGCCGCGGTGGACACGGCGCGCGCGCAAGTGAACGACGCTAAAGCCACGTTCGAACGAAACAAGCTCGACTACGACCGCGCGAAAATTCTCTTCAGTTCAGAAAGTATTACGAAGCCTGAGTACGACGCGACCAAAGCGCAGTACGAAGTGGCCGAGGCGAAATACGAAGCCGCGCAGGGACAGTTGAAAGCTGCGGAAGCGAGAGTCGCGACGGCGCAGGCACAGATCTCCGCGGGTGAATCGAGAATCAAAACCGCCGAAGCAACTACAGTCTCAGCGACGATTCCGCTTCAGGACACACAGCTCAAAGCGCCGATGAGCGCGGTGGTGATCGAACGCAAAGTCGAGATGGGCACACTCGTCGGACAAGGTTCGGCCGCGTTCGTGCTCGCCGATTTGAGTTACGTCAAAGCGGCTTTTGGTGTGCCCGACACTTCGCTCAGGAGTCTCAAGCTCGGCGATACGTTGACGATTACGAGCGACGCGACACCGGGAACAGAATTCAGCGGACACATCTCGCGCATCTCGCCTTCGGCGGATCAGAACAGCCGCGCTTTTGAAGTGGAAGTCACGATTCCGAACGAGCACGGCATGTTGAAGCCGGGAATGATCGCTTCGCTAAACACAAACGAAGGCGCGGGCGCACTGACCCCGGCGCTGGTCGTGCCGCTCACTGCGGTTACGCACGTTGCTGAGAATGCGAATGCGTATGCAGTGTTGGTGATGGAGGAGCGAGAAGGAAAACACTTTGCGCGCATGCGGCCCGTTACGCTTGGTGATTCCGTTGGCAACGCGATCGTCGTGACAAGTGGATTGCAGGCCGGCGAGATGGTGGTCACCACGGGCGTCAGCCAGGTGACCGATGGCGAACAGGTGTTAGTGGTCCAGTAGAAGCTGAGGCTGTGTTTTGAGTTCAAGCTTTAGCTTGTTTTCGTCAAAGACCAGCCGAACCAGCAACCTAAAGGTTGAACTCAAAACGAACCAAAGAAATCGAGATCGAGGAGCTTAGACATGTCTCACGGAAAGACCGACGAACAGATGATTGCCAGCCAACGCAACACAGCGCGCTTTTTTGTCGAGAAGCGTCACGTCAGTTGGGTGTTGCTCATCGCGACGTGCATCTGGGGCGTCTATGGTTACCTGCGCATGCCGCAGCGCAAAGACCCCGAAATCCAGGTGCGCATGGCGGTGGCGTTGGTGCCGTGGCCCGGCGCGAGCGCGGAGAAGGTCGAACAACTGGTCACCAGGAAAGTGGAAGAGCAGATGGCGGCAAACGCCAAGGTGACCAAGATTGAGTCGATCTCGCGCACTGGTCTCGCGGTCATCTATCTCGAGCTCGACGAGAACTTGAAAGAGACCGGGAAGGAACTGGACGACATCAAGTTGAAACTCGACGGCATCCACGATCTGCCAAACGGCGCTGGTCCAATCAACTTCATCAAGGACTTCGGCGACACGGCCGCATTGATGTTGACCGTCGCCAGTCCCAAGACTGACGAGGCGGAGATCGCGCGACGTGCTCAAAGCGTGCAGGCAGCAATCGAGAAAGAACGCGCGGCGACGAGCAATCCAAACGATCCGTCGCGCTTCACACTTGTGTTCACAGTCGCTCAGTCAGTTGACGATCGCTTACTGCGCACCCCGATCGAAATGTTTCTCGCTTATATCAAGGAGAAAGGTTTCGCCAGTGAGGTTCGTGTGATCGACGGCGATTCGTTCATCGCCTTCGACGGTATCTCCAACAAGACCGAGCCCGAACTGCTCGCTTACACGCAGGAATTCGTAAACGAGCGGCTGCAGTCTTCCGAATTTCATCCGGACGCGTGGCCGCCGTTTCTGGTGCGCAACCCGCAGGAGACGTTGCAGAAGTTGAACACCGTCGCCGGCGGCAAATACACGTACCGCCAGATGGACGACTTCACCGATCTGATCGAGAAGACGCTCAAGACAGTGCCGCAGGTATCAAAGGTCGCGCGTTCCGGCAATCTCGACGAAAGTGTTTACCTGATCTATTCGCAGGAACGATTGGCGTCGTACGGCGTTCGTCCGAGCAATCTCGAGAACGTTTTGAAAGGCCGCAACATCACCACGCCTGGCGGACAGCTCAACGTCGAAGGCAAAAACGTAAACCTCGATCCGACAGGGGAGTTCAAGAGCGAACGCGAGTTGGGCGACGTGATCGTGCCGGCTGCGAATGGATCGACCGTCTACCTGCGCGACCTCGCGCACATCGTTCGCGCTTACGAAAATCCCGCGCGCTATCTGAACTACTTCAACTCGCGCGACGCTGAAGGTAATTGGCGGCGGTGCCGCGCGGTAACGCTTTCCGTGCAAATGCGTTCGGGCGAACAGATCGGCGAGTTTGGCAAACAGATCGACATCGCACTCGCGAACCTGAAACAACAGTTACCGGAAGATTTGGTGTTCGCGCGCACGTCAGACCAGCCGTTGCAGGTCGAGGAAAGCATCGACCTGTTTATGAAGAGTCTTTACGAAGCAATCATCCTGGTCGTAATCATCGCGCTCATCGGTTTCTGGGAATGGCGCTCGGCGTTGCTGATGGCTTTGTCGATACCGATCACGCTCGCGATGACGTTTGGCATGATGTACACGCTCGGTATCGACCTCCAGCAGGTGTCGATCGCGACGCTGATCATCGCGCTCGGTCTGCTGGTGGACGATCCCGTCGTGGCCGGCGACGCGATAAAACGCGATCTCGCGCTCGGTCACAAGCGATCCGTGTCCGCGTGGCTTGGGCCAACCAAGCTCGCGACGGCAATTCTCTACGCAACGATCACAAACATCGTTGCTTACCTTCCCTTCTTAATCATCAAGGGATCGACTGGTGAGTTTCTGTTCACACTGCCTGTCGTGCTGGCTTGTTCGCTGATCGCGTCGCGATTGGTCTCGATGACGTTCATTCCGCTGCTGGGTTATTACCTGCTGCGGCCGAAAGCCGAGAAGTCGATCGAAGAGCGGCGCAAGAGCGGTTTCGCCGCGCAGTATTACCGTCTCGGCACATGGGCCATCAATCATCGTTGGAAAGTGATGGCCGGCGCGATGATGTTCCTGTTACTCGGCGGCGTGATCATGAGCCAGCTCAAGACGCAGTACTTTCCGAAAGACTTGTCGTATCTCTCGTACGTTGATGTTTGGCTACCGGAAGACGCGCCGCTTTCCGCCACAAACGAAGCGGCGAAACATTCGGAAGAAGTCATTCGCGAGGTGGTCGCTGAATACGGCAAACATCATCCGGACGACGATGGAAATCCGCGCGACGTGCTCGAGTCGCTTACGACGTTTGTGGGCGGCGGTGGTCCACGGTTCTGGTTTTCGATCTCGCCGGAACTGCAACAGTTGAACTACGCTCAGATAATTATTCAGGTTAAGGACAAACACGACACAAGCCACCTGATGCATCCGTTGCAGGATGCGTTATCGGCCAGGATTCCCGGTGCGCGCATTGACGTGCGGCAGCTCGAATCGGGCGCGGCGGTAGGCTTGCCGGTTGCGATTCGTGTCAGCGGTCAGGACGCACAGATGCTGCGTTCGTATGCGAACCGCGTCGAAGCGATCCTTGAAGAGACGTCGATTGCCGAACGAGTTCGCGACGATTGGGGTGGCGAGAGCTTTGCGGTCCATCTCAAAACAGATCCCGATCGCGCCAACATCGCGGGACTGACAAACCACGACGTTGCGATGGCATCGCTGTCGGCCACTTACGGCAACGAGGTTACAACCTTGCGCGAAGGTGATAAACAGATACCGGTTGTCGCGAGATTGCGAATGGAAGAGCGAGCACAGTTGGGCGACCTGAGAAATCTGTACGTCTATGCGGGTGAGAGCACGCAAAAGGTATTGCTGCGGCAGGTCGCGTCGACCGAATACGGCATGCAGATCGAGAAACTGCGCTCGCGTAATCAGTTTCGCACGATTACGATCTCGGCGATGCCCGCGGAAGGAAAACTTCCTTCTGAAGTCATGTCTGCCGCGCGGCCAAAACTTAAAGAACTGGAAAACGAGCTCGCGGTTGGTTACCGGTTGGAAGTCGGCGGTGAAGAAGAAGATCAGGTTGAAGGCTTTATGGATCTGACAGTTGTGCTGGGAATTTCCGTAGCCGCGATCTTCCTGGCGCTGGTCTTCCAATTCAAGAACGCGATCAAACCGTTCATCGTGTTTGCGGCGGTGCCGTTTGGAATGGTGGGCGCGTTGGCGGCGTTGTGGATCATGGGCGCACCGTTCGGCTTCATGGCCTTCCTGGGGATCGTGAGTCTCGTCGGCGTAATCGTCAGCCACATCATCGTGCTGTTTGACTTCATCGAAGAGAAACACGCGGAAGGAGAACCGTTGATTGAAGCGTTGCTCGATGCCGGCATCATGCGTTTGCGGCCGGTGCTCATCACGGTTGGCGCGACGGTGATCGCGTTGTTCCCGCTCGCTTCGCATGGTGGACCACTCTGGGAGCCGATGTGTTACGCGCAGATTGGCGGTTTGAGTGTGGCGACGTTTATCACGCTGTTGCTGGTGCCGGTTATCTACTCGATCTTCGTGCTCGATCTTAAACTGGTGCAGTGGGAGCCACAGAAAGACACGGATGCCACGGACAAGCTTACGCGACTGAGTGAAGGGATAGCGTCATGAAATTGCGACGAGTTAAACGAAATAGAAAAGCGTCAAGCACATTCGAGAGCGAATTTGCGGTTGAGATTTTTAAGAGCGACAAGCTGCGCGTCACGATTCTAATGTGTTTTTTCGGCATCGCGTTGCCGACGATCCTGTTGCTGGCAGTTTTCGCCTTCGAAGATTTTCAGCGCATCTTTCACGGCAACTTCAAGAACTTTCTCTTGATCGTTCTAACGGTGCTCGGAGTTGGCCTCGGCTGCTTTGCGGTGGAGTGGCTGGCG
>DATNJO010000886.1:0-3555 GCA_035603895.1 Pyrinomonadaceae bacterium | reverse complement strand
CCTCGTTCCGGTCCCAACCCTTCACCGCAACGCCGCCGTTCTGCCGGCCGTCAATCGCGATCGTGCCGCCACTCATCGCCAGTGTCTGTTCGCGAATTTCACAGTTGCCGACAAGCTTATCGTTGTACCAACTATCGCGGCACGCCAGCGAATCATCTTTGGTTTTGACCTTATCGGTCTTTTGGGCCAGGCCGGAAATGCCGGCAGTCGCCACGAGTGCTGCAACGAGCACACTACGTCCTAAAAACCTCAACATAACGTCGGTCTCCTTCAAATTGTCTGGGGTTTCCGTTTTTTATTTGTCAGTTCGCGGTTCTGAATCGTAAACACCACAAAGTTGGGGATTGTGGCAGGAAATTCAGTTCTTTTGGAGGATGACGATTCGTGGAATGCCCTGTAAGTCCGGGCGAATTTCTTTGAGAGTCCAGACGTTCGGGTCGATGAGCTGTTGGATCGTTTCGCCCTGGTCGAAACCGATTTCCATCAGCAAGTGGCCGCCGGATTTAAGAAAACGCGGCGAGTCGTCGAGCAAACGACGAATCACGTGTAGACCATCCTCGCCCGGTGACAATGCGACCAGCGGTTCGTGATCTCGAACTTCGCGCTGTAAGCCCGGAACCGCGTTTGCTGAGACATAAGGAGGGTTAGAAATTATTGAATCAAATTGTGAGGCGCTTTCATTCAAAGCAGAAAAACAATCAGAAAGTACAAAATCGATCCGCTCTTGAACGGAGTGTTCGCGAGCGTTTTGCCGCGCAACTTCCAGCGCGGCTTCCGAAATGTCGATTGCAACCGCGCGCGCATCAGCGCGTTCGCACAACAACGTGATCGCGATACATCCCGAACCGGTTCCAACGTCGCAAATCACTGAATCAGTTTTCAACACCTCCAACGCCGCCTCAACCAGCAACTCAGTTTCCGGACGCGGAATCAACACGTCCGGAGTGACGCAAAACGCGCGGCCGAAAAAATCCTGCGTTCCGGTGATGTATTGCGACGGCTCACCCATAGCACGGCGCGCGATCGCGTTTTCAAAACGTTTCAACTCTTCTTCGCCAAGCTGGTCTTCCGCATGACTGATGAGAAACGTCCGGTCTTTAGCAATCACGTGCGACAACAGCGAACTCGCTTCGCGCCGCGCTTCCGCAACGTCAGCCTGGTCTAACTCCTGCGACGCGAGTCGCAATGCCTCACTAATCGAAACGCTCATCTCTCTTTTCGGAATTGAGTTATAATTCGCCGTCTTAATTAAACATCAGAACGAGTCTCGTTCCTCCCGTGGCGTCATGGACCCTCAAGCCCAAGCTTGAGGGTTCTGACGTAAATAGGGAACGAGTTTAAACAAAGTTTGAACAGGGAAACCGTGGGTACACTTTCAAAAAGCTTGCTCCTGTTTGGTCTCAACTGGCTCGACGCCAACCTAACGATTCTTTGGGTGCGGCTCAACGTCGCTACCGAAGGCAACGCGCTCATGGCCAGCCTGCTCGATCATAGCGAGTTGTCGTTTATGCTTTTCAAGCTCGCCATCGGTGGCTTCGCTGCTTACGTACTGTACCGTTGCTCGCATTTGCCGCTCGCCAGACGCGGACTTTCCGCCGCACTCGTTGTCTATGCCGTCTTGATGGTCGTACACGCAGCAACAGGCTGCTACGCGCTCGGCTGGCAAGAGCCGGTGCAGGTTCTCGCCTACGTCGCCAGCCTTCCCGGCAACTTCGTTTCGCTGTTTGCCTGAAACCCTTCCCAGGGAATTTCAGTAAGCATGTTTTGAGTTCAGCCTTTAGGCTGCTGCTTCGGGCAAGCTAAAGCTTGAACTCAAAACGGGTCTGGCTTTAAAGTTGTGTCGCTCTGGCCCAGTTCAACACTGAGGTGACACAACGAGTACCCGGTCGAAAGGCATCCTAGCGCCATGCTGCCACCGCTGCAAAAAAGTCCATTGAAAGAGGGAAGAAGTTTTATGTACAGGCTTTCCACACGCCAGGTCTTATTAATCGCTCTTATTTCAGGGTTGTTTGCCGCCGGAATCGTTACGCTTGTCGATCGTATCAACAATCGTTTTGCGCCTTCCCAGGCTGCGTTCTCAGAAAATGCGCCGGCGGGAATCACCGATCCCTCGACCTCAACTGACGAACAGAACAACATCGAAGTCTATCGCACGCTCAGCCCGGGCGTCGTCTTCATTCATTCAACTTCCTACGCACGCGACTTTTTTGGTTACGTTGAACAACAGGAAGGATCCGGCTCTGGTTCGATTCTGGACCAGGAAGGAAATATCCTGACGAATTATCACGTCATCGAAGGCGCACAAAAACTTTCCGTCAGTCTTGGTGGCAAGAAAGACTATCCGGCGGAAGTTGTTGGCGGCGACCCCGACACAGACCTCGCAGTTATCCGTCTGACAGAAAAACCGGCCGGAGCGCTAACCGTGATTCCGTTGGGCGATTCCGACAAACTGGTCGTCGGACAAAAGGTTCTGGCGATCGGTAATCCGTTTGGTTTGGACCGCACGTTAACGACCGGTGTTATCAGCGGTCTGCAACGCCCGATTCGCGCGCGCAACAATCGTCTCATCGAAGGCGCCATTCAAACCGACGCGTCGATCAATCCCGGTAACTCAGGTGGCCCATTGCTCGACTCTCGCGGCCGCATGATCGGAATCAACTCGCAGATTCTGTCGCCTTCCGGCAGCTCGGCAGGTGTTGGCTTTGCTGTTCCAGTCGGAATTGCGAAACGAGTCGTGCCGCAGATCGTAAAATTCGGTTCGGTAAGACGTCCAAAACTCGGCATCAGCACCCGCGACGTCGCGGCGTTTCGCAATCAGGTCGATCTTCCGGTTGCCGACGGCGTGCTGATCATTCAGGTTGCACGCGGTAGTGGTGCTGCCACAGCAGGACTCCGCGGAATGGCGGCGACCGAGATGGGCGATTACGAATTGGGTGATATCATTGTCGGCATCGACAACGACAAGGTGGGAAACTCAGACGATCTGTTCCGTGTCCTCGACAAACATCAGATCGGCGAAGTCGTTCAAGTACAGATCTGGCGCAACGGGCGGAGGATGTCCGTTCCGGTGCGGTTGATGGAATCGAGCAATAGCGCCAGATAAGCAATTAGTTATGTACCAACGGGTTTATGCATCAGACCGCCCACTTCTTCAATGTGGGTTACGGCTGGTTATGTAAACACTGTACTTCGGAGTCTGCTGAACGAAAGCAGCACGACCGGCATAACCACGCCGTTCATCACCCACAACCTTTGGCGTTAGCCAAGTGGACAGACGAATCCCGCAGCGGGTTGATATGTCCCCGCTGCGGGATCGAAGAACACTTCAGGCGGCGTTTTTGAACTCGTCTTACTCGAGAGCAACAGCCTAAAGGCTGAACTCAAAACGCGAACTCAGAGTAGGAACTTGTGTTCTGAGTTCAAGCGGCTTTGCCCGAAAAGTCCGTTTAGTTTCCCGCCAAGGCGCAAAGACGCAAAGCGCTGCCGCGTTTCTAAAGGATTTCTTTGCGCCTTGGCGCCTTTGCGGGAGAACGCCTCTTGCGCTGGCATACTTTT
>DATNJO010000885.1:0-3527 GCA_035603895.1 Pyrinomonadaceae bacterium | reverse complement strand
GGTGTCAAACATGTCGCGCAACTTCTTGGGTGTTTTGTCGAAATGGATGGCATTGCTAATCTCCGCCCGGCGCTGTTCGGCTACCTCGCTCTGGCCATGGACCACGAGCGGCAAAGTGGAGACCGCACACAAGATGAAAATCATTAATACTGCGTGAAGCTTTTTCATTTCGTTCCTCCAACTCAGGGCTAGGCTCATGAGGTACTCAAGCCGGTAGTATTTCGGGAGACGGGAGGACTACGGCCGTACGGTTAAAAGGGCAATTTGTAACGAGAAACCTCCCAGAGAGAGGGTACTAAGCTGGGATTGGCGACGGAGTATAGCACCGTCGCCATCGAAATACGAGCCTTGCTAGTACTGAGGTGAACACCGTCAAACGCCAGGAAATCCCACCAACGCAGTTGGTGGTACTTCAGACGTGACCTACACGAACGCCCAGGGCACATGCAATCCCACCAACGCAGTTGGTGGTACTTCAGACGTGACCTACACGGCGCCCAGGGCACATGCAATCCCACCAACGGAGTTGGTGGTACTTCAGACGTGACCTACCCGGCGCCCAGGGCACATGCAATCCCACCAACGCAGTTGGTGGTACTTCAGACGTGACCTACCCGGCGCCCAGGGCACAGGCAATCCCACCAACGCAGTTGGTGGTATTTCAGACGTTACCTACACGGCGCCCAGGGCACAGGCAATCCCACCAACGCAGTTGGTGGTATTTCAGACGTTACCTACACGGCGTCCAGGGCACATGCAATCCCAAATCGTCATAAGGCCGAGTCGGCGTGAATAATCCACCAACTGCGTTGGTGGGATTGCTACCCGTGGTGATGGTTCGTGTAGGTAAGGTTTGAAGGACCACCAACTGCGTTGGTGGGATTGCTACCCTGGGGTGATGGTTCGTGTAGGTAAGGCTTGAAGTACCACCAACTGCGTTGGCGGGATTGCTACCCGTGGTGATGGTTCATGTAGGTAAGGTTTGAAGTACCACCAACTGCGTTGGTGGGATTCAGCGAAACCGATATCCCTTACTCAAACAGGCGGCGGATGATTTTGGGGAGGAGGAGGGAGGAATTGAGGGGCGAGCCGGTCGTGAAATGACGCGCGAAACCGCGAAAGAGATTCGCGGCGCCGGCGGTGTAACGAAACCACCAGACGTCCGGGAGCCACGCGACTCGATTCACGTGAATGTGTTGTGGCGTTACCAGTTCAAGCAATCCCAAACGTCCATGTGTACGCCCGTAGCCGCTTTGCTTCACACCGCCCCACGGCGTTTGCGCGATCGCGTGCGTGTAGACCACTTCGTTAACCATCACGGTTCCAGCGTCGATCTGCTCCGCGAGCCGGCGTCCGCGAGCGATGTCGCTGGTAAACACCGCGGCCGTTAATCCGTAGACACTATCGTTTGCCAGCCTCACCGCTTCATCGTCTGAGTCAAAGGTCATGATCGGCAACACCGGCCCAAACGTCTCGTAACGCATGATCGGCATCGAGTGGTCCACATTCGTGACGACTGTCGGTTCGTGGAACCATCCATCAGTGTTCTCAACACGATGCCCACCCGTTTCGATATGCGCTCCGTGGTCTATCGCGTCCTGAATGTGATCCTCCACAATCCGTAGCTGCCGCTCGTTAGTCATCGCGCCGAGATCGACCGTGTCAGAATCGGGTGGACCAAGCTTTAGCTTGCGCGTCTCGTTAACAACAAGTTTCGTAAACTCCTTCGCGATCGATTCATGAACGTAGAGACGTTCGATCGATGCGCACGCCTGGCCGGCGTTGCAAAACCCACCCCACACAGCAGCACGTGCGGCATTCACGAGATTCGCGTCCTCAAGCACGATCATCGGATCTTTGCCGCCGAGCTCGAGTACGACTGGCGTCAAATGTTTAGCTGCCGCTTCCGCCACACGTTTGCCGGTCGCAACGCTGCCCGTGAACATGATCTTGTTCACACCGGATTCGACCAGCGCTGCGCCCGTAGAGCCATCGCCGGTAACGATCTCAACCAATCCTTCCGGCAATCGCGCTTCTCTGAAGATTTCGCCAATCTTCAACGCGGTGAGCGGCGTCAGTTCACTCGGTTTCAGCACGACAGCATTGCCCGCCATCAACGCCATCACGACCTCATCCAGCGGCGTCGCCCACGGAAAATTCCACGGCGAAATGATGCCCACAACTCCGAGCGGTTTGTAAACGATGTACGACGACCGGCCCATCAACCCATACTGGCCGATGTCGATCTTTTGCCGCATCAAGATGCGTTTGGTGTTGCGCGCGAAGTAGTGCATGAGATCGAGCGTCGGCACGATCTCCATCGACGTTGCTTCCGCGGGCGGCTTTCCTGTCTCACGCGAAACCAAAGAAGCGATCTCATCAACCTGAGCGAGCACGATCTCTCGCGCCCGCAAAACAAACCGGGCACGCGCGCGAAACGAAAGCTCCGACCACGCAGTTTGTGCCTCACGCGCACGCTTCACCGCCACCGCGACTTCGCCTTCATTCATCAACCGCACGCGTCCATTCTCGCGTCCGGTCGACGGATCAACTGAGACGATCTCGCGCGCTGCGGTCGATGAAACACTTTGAATACTCATCGGGTACAATGTAGGTCCAATTTATTCCAGCCACAAGAGGAAGACCCTGATGATCAGATCTCAACTCGCGGAGTTCAAGCGTCGTATGCAACCAAACTCCGTTGCCATCATTCCCGCTGCGCGCGAAGCGACGCGTTCGAACGACACGAACTATCGCTTTCGCCAGGACTCCGACTTCTTTTATTTGACTGGTTTCGAAGAGCCCGAAGCAATCGCGATCGTCAAGCCGGGCGAGACGCACGAGTACGTTTTGTTTGTGCGTCCTCGCGATCCCGAGCGAGAGATTTGGGATGGCCGCCGCGCGGGTGTGGAAGGTGCGAAGAGTGAGTTCGGCGCGGAAGAGGCGCTTCCGATCGACGAGTTTGACTCGAAGCTGACTGAGATTCTCGACAATGCCGAAACACTCTACTACCGGCTCGGCGTCAATCGCGAACTCGACGACAAGATCATTCACGAAATCTCGCGCATGCGCTCGTTGAATCGCAAACCGATTCACCCGCCGCAGACGATCGTCGATCCCGCGACGATTATTCACGAACTGCGCGTCATCAAGAGTCCGCAGGAGTTGGAGATCATGCAGACCGCCGCGGACATCGCTGCCGAAGCTCATTGCGAAGCGATGAAAGCAGTGCGCGCGGGCATGCAGGAGTTTGAAGTCGAAGCACTGATCGAACAGATCTTTCGCCGCCGTGGCGCCGCCGGGCCGGCGTACACATCGATCGTTGGCGCTGGTCCAAATGCGACCGTGCTGCACTACATCAACAACGACGCCCAACTGCACGACGGTGACCTGTTGCTGGTTGACGCGGGCGCCGAATACAAGGGTTACGCGTCTGACATCACACGCACGTTTCCGATCAACGGCCGTTACTCAAAACCGCAACGCGAAATTTACGATCTCGTGTTGAAGGCGCAGATGTCGTGCGT
>DATNJO010000884.1:0-6428 GCA_035603895.1 Pyrinomonadaceae bacterium | reverse complement strand
CCAATCTATAGTTGAGCGATATTGTGGATTTTTCGCGAACAATGTGACCATCTCTCCAAGCGTCTCGGCATTCATGCACACGAGCGGCACTTGACACTCCGAGTAAAGTTCCCGCGATCGTGTATCCAAGGTAGCATCACTCTGAAACTTGCCTGAAATGACAAGAAAGGCATGAAGTCGGCCGATGTAGCCTTCGTATCGCTGATGAAAATGACGCACATAGTCGGCAAACTGCCTTATTGAATCGCGTGATAGCGGATAACCATTTTCATAAGCTTTACAATCGTAAAGCAGTTGGACCGAATTCCTTCCCAAAATTAGACCATCAGGCACGGTTTCGAACAAACGATCTTGCCCGTAACGAATAACTCTTTGTTGTATGATGAATTGTAGGCCGGCGTGAACATACGACTCGAACAATTCATCCGCTCTTCCCTGTAAGCCTGCTGGTCTGTTGTTAAAGCCGAGTTCGACTAACTGTAGCGGATACGCAACCTCGAGCGGTAAGAAAGCAGGAATTGAGCCGCCCATGCGTCCAACAAATTGGTCCAAAGTTAGTACCGGAAGAGTTAGGTCGGAAGTGTCAGCGAAACCGATGATTACGAGCGGCGCTTTGTCATTCGCGGCCACTTTTTTCAGGCCAGCGATGCCACTCGCTCCTATCGTATTGTCCCCTGAGTAAGCTACAACGTACGGTTGACGAATCCCAAACTCATCCGTACGAGCGGCGCGAAGTAATAAATACGAGGGTTTACTGGTCACATTCACTAGCTGAAACCCGGAGCCTATCAAGGTATTCACTATGGTCGCCATTTTTGTGTCGAGTACGCTGCTTTTCACCATCTGTGCTAGTGCTTCTGAATTTATCGCGCAACTTCCATAGTAAGATTGTCGTGCGTCTTAACGTATTCTTCTGAATCGATTGAAAGGTAGCACGACGACCATCGGTGGTCAGATATCTCTACTAATAGCAGTCCAGAACAGTGGTGAAAGCATAAGAAATAAAATGACACACATTATCTTTAGAAGAGTGGATCCTCTTCTTCAGGTTCTTCATTTTCATCGGACATGTCATCGTCATCCGCATCAATCGACCCTGATGCTAACCCTCTGAATTCCCAATAGCGTCCATGTTCATCTGTACCGCTTCCGTTTCCATTGCTGTCGATCTCGCTGAAATCAAAGTCGACCCATCCGCCCTTTGAAAAATATAAACGTTGAACTTCACCATTCTCGACGTCAGCATCAAGCGTGTAGGTATGACCACTGCTGCTGTTATATGCATACAAGGTTACTGAACCAAAATGACCTAGTGGCTGATCGTTTGATTCGTCATTGCTTGTCGCTGGATCATCTTGCTTCGGCGTGTAAGGCTCGCGGACAGTAGCAGTGCCGCCGTGATGAGAGGGATCACCCTTTTGAATCGGTCGCTCAGCCTTCTTTTGTCCTTCACAACCCGACAGAAGCAAGCACAAGCAAACACCGAAACGCAAACGGAACGATGGGGGCATTGGGATAAATACGCCTTCTGCAGCAATTACCGTGAACGATGGGACCGACTTCTGCGCGAAGCATGCTCTATCTCAGGAAAGTCTTGAGCAGTAAAACCATATAGCCACTCTCAAGCGTAGTCAATACCGTCAAAGCTACAAAGCGCCCCGACGAGGAAAGTAGGCGAGACTACCTGTTCAACGGGTCCTCAATCCCGATTCACCAGGTGTGCAACACCATGGTTCCAACGCTGAAACTACGACTAACATTGCCCGGCGTTAGGCTCCTCTGCCTTTAAGTTCAAATGAAAAAGGTTGCGGAAATCCGCTTTAATAGTACAATTCAAGGCGCATGAAGTGCTGCGTCTTGTCGGCAGCCCCTGAAGGTTTCCTTACCCAGGCTCGGCATTAAATAACGCAGTAATCAACACGTTCCAGCCAAGAACTACCATAAGCTGGACTCCCAACCCACAGGAGACCACGATGGAAATTCCCACTCCAAAGAGTAAGCTCAAAAGACTCTTACTTTCGCTCGAGAGAATAGTCTCTTACTCCAAGAACGTCGCGCTGAGTGCGGGACTGCTTACGCTCGTCTCGGGCCAAAGTACCGCTCAAATCCGAGTTCCAGTCGATCCTAAACTTTCAATACAGAAAGCAACGGTATCAAGATTCTCGTCTAAGTATTTGTTGAAATCGGCTGCAGCCTCACTCTCAAATTTGTTCGTCCAACATCGCTCACATAGCTCGCATAGTTCGCACAGCTCGCACAGTTCACACGCTTCACATTATTCAGGTTCAACTACGCCATCGCATGCATCGCATTACTCTGCCAGCAGCCCGGCGCCGGTCCGCACTGCACCACCAGCTACTCCGACGTACACTCTTCCATCCACACCACCGGAGACAACCACCTTAAACGTGGTGCTTAGCGATTCTTTTGATGACAGCGTGCGAGCTGAGGTGAAGTGGCGCCTGGGTTGTTTGACCGCTCCGCCGGCCTTCAATGACGCTGGAGTAATAGTCGTCGAGAAAAATGCAAGCTTAGAGATAACACCCCGATCCGGCGTCTCGGTTCGATCTTATAACGGGTACACCACTCAAAAAACGTGGGACTTTACCGCTGCTCACGCTCGAGTGGAGGTATTTCAAACGACCGAGGGAGCTGCTGACACCATTTTTGCTGTCGGTATTGATAGTAATAATTGGTACGGCTTTGTGGTCGAAAACGGGAACCTGTACCTGCAAAGTAAGATCAATGGACGCAAGAACTCTCAAACCTTGAAATATGATCCCACATCACACCGAAGCTGGCGACTTCGTCATGAAGCCTCATTAAACGAGATCCTGTGGGAAACGAGTCCTGATGGAACCAATTGGGAAGTTCTAAGGCGGACAAAGCCTGAGATTCCGCTTGAGAAACTCTTCGTAACTCTTGGTGCGGGAACTTACACAGCTGAGACAGACCCTGGATTGGCGGCTTTTGACAACTTCCGACTCGTCGTCCACCGATAAACATTCTATTTTGTATGACTACGGCTAACGCTACGTGGATTCACGAGTCGCCGGAAGGCACGCTCAGCATCTTTGTAGATATAAAGATCTACTCGCTTGAGGTTCTATTCCGTACCTGTTACGCCTTCACAGACAGGTGCTATTTGTTTTTAGAACCGTCTGACGATCCACAGATTATTGGTGTTAGGTTTGCAAGCAAAAGCTCGGACGGCGGTCTATCCACAACTGCGGCTGAATTTTCCAATGAACTTGTTAATCAACGCGTACGCTTAGATATCGCCAACGAAACAAGATCGATAAGAGAATTGATCGTAGCTCAAGCATTCGCTGAAGCAGACTTGCTCGACCGATCAGGTTCTGAAGCAAGTTATGTAGACGACCCTCGAGGAATAAACACCAGGAAATGACTGTCACGGTCGATCTATCCGAGCAGATATATCCGCATCACTGTATTGAGTCAGCATGTGAGGCATTCTCTCATCTAGGTGACCTAAAGCTCTTTCCACAGTCAAAAGGTTCCGTATCGGTTCGGATTTCCACCTCCGGCAACGAGACGATGATGATGAACGAGTTTCTTAACTACGTACTCATTCTCTCAATCGAGCAATACCTTAACGACAAAACACCGTCTGCATGAATCAAAATCGTTTTGCCCAACATGAAAGCTATCAGCCGTCAGCAGGCTATCGCTTTCTGCCATTTCAGTTTCTGCAATTCGATAGTGACCGAAAGATCTTGGTGAATGAAGTTGGTGAGTATCTATTTCTTGACAACGGAGTATTTGAGGATTTTGTTGGCCGCACGTTGAAACCGAGATCTGACGCCTATCTCGATCTTAAAGGAAAACACTTCTTATTCGACTCGTCATCGGCTGCGCCATTCGAGTTGCTGGCGACAAAGTATCGCACCAAAAGAGCCTTTCTGGCCGGGTTTACAAAGCTGCATATTTTTGTTGTCTCATTACGATGTGAACATTCGTGCCATTACTGCCAAGTGTCACGTGTCAGTGCCGATCGCACTCTTTATGACATGAGCGCTGAGACAGCCAAGCGTGCTCTCGATTTAGTGTTTCGCTCACCTGCTCCTGACTTGAAGATTGAGTTTCAAGGCGGCGAACCGCTCTTGAACTTTGAGCGAATCGTACAGATAGTGAACGAGGCTAAGGACCGGGCCAACGATACTGGAAAACACGTCCAATTCGTTATCACCACAAACCTCGCACTAGTAACAGACGAGATCCTTGCATTCTGTCTCGATAATAATATAGTGCTTTCCACTTCACTCGATGGACCAGCATTCATTCACAACAAGAACCGACCGCGTCCGGGAAACAATAGCTATGAGCTAACGCTACAGAACCTGCAACGAGCTCGAGAGATTTTAGGCTTTGATCAGGTCGCAGCCATTATGACAACGACTCGTCTTAGCCTGTCGCACCCTCGTGAGATCGTAGACGAATATGTATCGCACGGTTTTCAATCCATTTTTTTAAGAGCGTTGAGCCCGTATGGCTTCGCAGTGAAGACTGTGAAATCAATCGGCTATTCAACTGACGGATTTCTGGCGTTTTACAAAGCAGCTCTGGACTACATTATTGAACTGAACTTGAATGGCATTCACCTAGTAGAAACGTATGCTCAAATTCTACTCACACGAATATTGACGCCGTTTACTACTGGCTACGTCGACTTGCAATCTCCCTCCGGCGCAGGTATTGGCGTTGCGGTGTACAACTATGATGGTGATGTCTACGCTTCCGATGAGTCGCGTATGCTAGCCGAGATGGGGGATCTGCAGTTCAAATTAGGCAATGTCCACAATGACTCGTACGCGGCTATCTTCGGTGGAGAGCTGTTGCGAACGCTTGTCAGTTCTTCGTGTGTCGAATCGATGCCTGGATGCACAGACTGTGCGTTCCAAAGCTTCTGCGGCGCAGATCCGATATTCAACTATGCTACGCAAGCAGATATGGTTGGTCATATACCCACAAGCGACTTCCACAAGAAGAACTTTTTTATTATTAAGTACCTGTTGACGCTTTACGAAGCCGATCCCGCAATTCGTAAACTCTTTTGGGCCTGGGTACATAACACTCCGCTCGATCAATTCCAAAATTATGAGGTGACGGTTTGAGGCTTCATGCTATTGGTCGTTCGAGTGGACTGTCGCATCCCGTGATCGGTCGAATTACTACCTCATTGCTTTCGTCGGAGGCTTCACGTCGCGATTCAGTATTGTTCTGGAAGACAGTCGATCCTCCAGCAGATACCGATGGCTACTTAGCGATACTAACACCTCATAAAAATCCTGTGTGGCGGACAAGGGGGCCGCTCGTACACTCGCTTTCACATTTGGATTATCTAGGTGATGGCGACGTGGTCCACATCGCTCACGACGGATTTGTAAGGACACTCTACCGCAAAGATTCTCGACACAACTTCATCTTATTCACTGACCAGTGCAACAGTTATTGTCTGATGTGCTCTCAGCCTCCTAAGCCGATTGATGATTCAAATCGGTTATGGGAGCACTATAGACTGATAGATCTGATTGACGTGAACACCTCTGCACTCGGAATCACCGGCGGCGAACCGACTCTTTTTGCAGACGAGTTCATTAGATTCGTCGAATATTGTAAAGCAAAGCTCCCGAACACTGCGCTCCATATACTTACTAATGGGCGCATGTTCTACTACCGAAGGTTCGCGGAACAGCTTGGGCAGATTACGCATCCCGACCTCATGCTCGGCATTCCAGTCTATTCGGACATTGACTCGGAACATGATTTCATCGTTCAGGCAAAAGGTTCTTTTGAACAAACTGTCATAGGTCTACACCATCTTAGTCGTTACGACTTACCGACTGAGATTCGGATCGTTGTTCATAAGCAAACCTACAAAAGGCTCCCTCAGCTTGCAGATTTTATTTCGAGGAATTTTCCGTTCGCGGCCCATGTTGCTCTTATGGGACTCGAGCTAACTGGCTTTACTAATCAGAACATGGACCAACTGTGGATCGATCCTCGCGATTACCAGCCAGAACTCTTGAAAGCCGTTGAAGTTCTATCGTGGTCAGGGTTGCACGTCTCAATTTACAACCATCAACTCTGCGTTCTTGAACCCAAATTGTGGCCGTATGCAAGGAGATCGATCTCCGACTGGAAGAATAGTTACGCAAAAGAGTGCAACGATTGTCTGCTGAAAGAGCAATGCGGAGGGTTCTTTCAATCCGGCTTATTAATGCGGAGTGCGTTTATTTCGCCAATCCAAATGTCTGCTCAGAAAACTATAGGATAGACATTTCCTGATTTGTTATGTCGACTGAACAAGTAAACCTCATTTGCCCAAAATGTGAGACTCAGAACGCTCTTGTTATCAGCGCAAGAAAATCTAACTACAAGATTACGTGCCAGAAGTGTAATCGAGA
>DATNJO010000883.1:0-12147 GCA_035603895.1 Pyrinomonadaceae bacterium | reverse complement strand
TGTCAACATGGAGCAATGGCGAGCCAAGTCTCGAATTGATCTCGTTCATCCAGATGACCGTGAACACTTTCTCAGCGAACGAAAGACGCGATTCTTTTCATGAACCTTCAGGTAATCATCGGTGCAGTTGCCGAAGAGTTGCGCGCGGCCGGGTCCGAAATCTGTGAGCCCGGCGATGAATTGTGCGGGCGTTGCGGTGGTTGTCTGTTTGAAGTGAATTGTAGACATGTACTTACTCCTTCGAGGTCAGAAATCCGTTTTACCGTGTATGTCATAAACCAGCTTGGACAGATTCATTTCTGCAGCTCTCGTCTGAAAGCCGTTTTCCATCGCGGCTTGCGTAAGTTGCTGGAATTCATTCGTGCGCGTGCCCTCAAGGAACAAATCGGAATCGCGATGGATGTCCTCGACGCTCGGTAGACCGATCATATTGACACGCTCCTTAACGACAGCGTGGCCCATGGCAGGAAAGGTTGCGATCCGATGGGCCAGCGATTTGACGAAGTCACCAAGTTCGGCCGCTGGCAATGCTCGATTGATCCAGCCGTAGCGTTCGGCCAGATCCGCATCGTAGTCTTGTGCGCTCAACATAACTTCGAGCGCGCGCCCGCGACCCATGAGCCGTGCGAGGTGTTGGGCGCCGCCAGCACCCGGAATGACTCCGAACGAAGGCTCGAATTGACTAAAGATCGCCGACTCTCGCGCAGCAAAGCGCATGTCGCACGCCAGGATGAACTCGCTACCTATCCCGCGGACGCGGCCTTCGATCTGCGCGATTGAGACAAGACGGCTGGTGCTCAGATGGCGGAGCATCAGTCCAATCGAAGCAGCGCCATCCAGTTTCGCCGCCGCTTCCCGATTCTCTTTTATTCGCGTCACGTCGACGTGCGAAATGAAGTAGTCGGGATCGGCGCTCTTGAAAACAAGTACCCTCACTCTTTTGTTAGTTTCGGCCTGTTGAATCAGCGAGACGAGATCGCGCACCAGTTCAGGGCCCTGCAGATTCATGGGAGGCGCGTTGATGTCGGCAAACAAGACGGCGCCTTCTCTCCGCAGCTTAAGCGTTTCAAAATTCATCGCATTCATCTCGTCTCTCTTTTGTTATTGAAATGCTGAGCAGGTGGTTGTCTTGGTTAGTTTTCATTCCGAACAGTATCAAGGCGCGTATTGAGTGAAGACAAAGTCGCGATCTGATTGAGTTTGGTAGTGATCGTGCTCATAAACCTGGCCGACCGTATTCATGTGTTGTTGATTGTTCGAAGCAAAGAAACATCACCAGATGTTAGACTTTTTGGCTCACCCCGATTGCATACATGGGCCATACCACTAAGGGGGTAACGAACAGTTTCAAGTCAGCAGGGGAATCCAATTACGACGATAGCTTATCGACCATTTTCACTTGTTCGTCTTCGGTAATGATAATACGAGCTGCGCGGTCGTGCGTCAGCGCTGACCAGCCCCAGTTCCACAGCGTCTCTATCCTGTTTCGCATCCCAGTTAGTAACGCCAGATGAACCCCAAGCCAGGCGAAATAAGCGAGAGGACCATGCAATGTCCGCTTGTTTGGAAACTCGACCACGGCGGAGCCGCGTCCAATAGTGGCCATGAATCCTTTGTCCCAATATTCAAACGGCTGAGTTTCTTCTCCCAGTATTCGACGCGCGATCTGTTTTCCAACGTGTTCTCCCGATTGCATGGCCACTGAAGCGAGTTGAGGCAGAACTTTGCCTTCCGATGCCACTTCACCCATATCACCCACGACGAAAATATCCGGATGGTCCGGCACGCTCAGATCAGGATTCAGTTTTACGCGCCCGCCGCGACCCAGCGGCATTCCCAATATGCGTGCGAGAGGACTGGCTTGCACACCGGCGGCCCAAACGAGTGTGTGCGCTTTGATCTCTTCGCCGGACTTCAGTTTCACAGACGTTGGGCCAACTTCGGCAACTGCTTCTCCCAGGCGGAGCTCAACTCTTCTCTCTTCAAGGTCCTTTCTTGCATACGCGCGCAAATTCGCCTGGAACGTCGCCAACACCTCCTGGCCCATCTCAACGACGATGATCCGCGCTTTTTCGGTTGCGAGTTGGTGGTAGTCCTGCGGTAGTAAGTTATAGAAGAGATCAGATAATGCGCCCGCAGTCTCGACGCCCGTGGGACCTGCTCCAGCTACGACGAAAGTGAGCCCACCATCTTTAATGATTGCCGGATCCAGAGCCGCGGCTTCAAATCGCTGCATCACCTGGTTACGGAGTTTTACTGCATTCACCAACGTATAGAGCGGGAATGCATGTTCGGCTGCTCCAGGAGTGCCGAAATAGTTAACCGTCGCTCCGCCTGCGAGCACGAGATAGTCATAAGTTGTTTCGTTACCATTCTCCAGATAGATCTTCCGCCCGGGTACATCGATACCGGTTACCGTTCCGAGATGGAAGTTCACATTCTCATGGTGTCGAAAAATGCTTCGCACCGGCGCACCGACGTCTTCGGCGTTCAGCAGAGACGTCGCCACTTGATAAAGAAGCGGCTGGAATGTGTGATAGTTGTGTCGATCGATGAGAGTTACCTCAACAGGAACGTGGGCCAATTGCTCTGCGGCTCCAAGTCCGCCGAAGCCGGCGCCAACAATCACAACGTGTGGATACTTGCTCATTTTCTTCTCACTTTCGATCCTCAAGCAGCGATTGCACAACTTGTCCGCCTAGCAACGAGATTTTATTAGCCGTCGAGATCACCAAACTTTCAATTCTGATTTCCTGTTCATGCGTCAAGGGATCCAACCGGCGTCGCCATCGTGCAAGTTCTGCTCGCGCAATGTTTCTCGGGTCAGACGATGAAAATTTGGTTGGGACATCGCTAGCCACGAGCAAAACCTCCGAGCTTCTCCCAACCGAGGGAACTCTGAAGCTGACTCATAGTGGCCCGTTGCTGTTCACGCGACTCTATGATCCAACTTTTTACAATCATCTCAGTTGTTACCCGTGGCTGTGCTGGAACCGCTGCCGCATTATCGTCCCTTTTATTTTCGCTTCCTCGTTTCACTACTCTTATCAAAGTCTTCATCACATTCACCCTCGAATGTTTCAGCGGGTAGACTCCGCGCGCGCTTTTGCAAGAAGTCCGCCCACCTCGAGCACAAACACTTGTTTTGTTGCGCTCACTTGAAAAAATCTTTCAGCCCTAAGTTAGAGCGGCCCTTTTGCACATTCAGAAATGCAACAGGCTTGCCAGAGCTCGAAGTCATCTTGGATGGTCGAATGTGTGATGGAGTCAGTTGTTTGAGGTTAGAAGTGTCGGATGGACAGCTTTCCGCGATCGGTGAGGAACCGACAATTCCGGCAAGCTTAAGCAAATTGGAGCGATTCGCAGGGTTGCTGGTTGGTACGCACGTTGCCGGACGGCAACGAGCTAGAGGAGTACGAGCTATGAGAACCAGCTATATATTGGGCCAACTAATTACACCCGCTTGCTTACTTGTATTATTGTCCGTTGTAGTCGGCCAGCAGAATCAATCGACACAAACTCAATCATGTGTGCTCCAGGGCACTGTGAGTGTCAGCTCCGGATTCAGCGAAAGGTTACCGGGCGCGAGTTTAACGCTGACTCCAGCAAATCAAGGCCAGACACCGCGTTCAACAGTAACGAATGATCAGGGGGAATATAAGTTTACAGATCTCGTAGAAGGATCCTATTCACTGAAAGTAGAGCTTACCGGTTTTGCATCGCGTACCCTGAATGTAGTTGTTCATGCCGTCACGATTCTCGAGAGCATCACTCTGGATGTAGCTGACGTCTCCGCAACTGTGACCGTTGTAACCGATGACGGCGAGTTGAGTACCGCAGACACAACTCAGAGCGCGAATTTCAGGCAAGAAAAATTGAAAACTCTGCCGCTCGTGAACGAGCGCTTTCAGGATGCGTTACCACTGGTTCCAGGAGTCGTCAGAGGACCAGACGGGTTGCTCAATGTTAAAGGCGCACGTGCCAGCCAAAGTGGTCTAACAGTTAACAGTGCCAATGTTACCGATCCGGTGACGGGCGAGTTTGCGATCAATTTACCGATCGAAGCGATTCAGTCAGTCGAAGTGCTGACGAATCCGTATGCGCCCGAGTACGGTCAATTCACCGGCGCAATCACGAAGGTTGAAACACGTTCCGGATCGGAGAAGTTCAACGTGCAGGGTGACAGTTTTCTGCCAAGGTTTCGTCGTCGTGGTGGTTCGTTTGTCGGCGTCGAAGCTTTCACTCCGCGGGTCGCCTTCAGTGGCCCACTTGTTAAGGACAAACTGACGTTTTTCCAGTCCTTCGAATACCGCTTTATCCGCACGCCAATCGAGAACCTGCCACCGCTCAAACGAGACACCGGCCTGGAAAGCTTCGATTCGTTGTCACAAGTTGACTGGGACATCGACGATCGAAACCATCTAACGACGACCGTCTCCTTGTTTCCGCAGAAACTGAGATTTGTGGGGCTGAGTACGTTCAACCCGCAGGACGTAACGCCAAATTTCAAACAGCACGGTTTCCTCGTGGCAGTAAACGAGAGGCGCATCATCAACACCAAGGCTGTTCTGGAATCATCATTCAGCATCAAGCAGTTCGATGCTGACGTTTTCCCCAGCTCAGGCACTGAGCCAATGAGTCTTGCGCCGGATGTGAACTCCGGAAACTTCTTCAATACGCAAGCGCGGCGAAGCAAGCGGTACCAGGCGCAGGAACTCTACAGTTTTAGTGCACCTCATTTCGCCGGGGATCACTTCATGAAGCTGGGCGGCGGAATCAGCTATTTGACTTTTGACGGACGCAACACCAGCAACACGGTACGCATATTGAGAGCGGATGGAACGCGAAGCCAGCAACTCGATTTTCTCGGCAGCGGCGAACTCAGCCGGAACAAACGAGAATTCTTCGCTTACTTTCAGGACAAGTGGAGCATTAATCGACGATTGACACTCGAATATGGCGTTCGCTACGACCGTGACAACGTGGCGATTGAAAATAATTTTTCGCCACGCGTTGGTTTTGCTTTCCTTCCCATGGTTGACGGCTACACCGTAATTCGCGGCGGCATCGGCTTGTTCTATGACAACATCAACCTCAATGTTGCGACATTTTCTCAATTGCAGGAACGAGTTCTCACTCACTTCGCGGCAGACGGTCTACAGGTAGTCGGCTCGCCTGAGCGGCAGCGCTTTGGACTCATTGACGGCCGGCTTCGCACGCCGCGTAGTGTCAACTGGAATATTGAGTTGGATCGCGAGTGGATCAGGAATTTGTTTGTGCGTGTCGGGTATCAGCAGCGACAGGCCAGGCGAGAGTTTGTCCTTAATCCGACCGAGTCAGAAGCAGAGGAAAACATTCTGGGATTGGCTAATTCAGGCAGGTCGCGTTATCGAGAGTTCCAGGTTACCACGCGATATACCTTCCGTGAGCGCGATGAGTTTACGGCTTCGTACGTTCGCTCTTCGGCTGAGGGTGATCTCAACGACTTCAACTCATACTTCGGCAATTTTGAGAATCCAGTGATCAAAGCAAACGAGAGATCGCGGCTGCCGTGGGATTCCCCGAATCGCTTTATCTTCTGGGGCGAGTTTCACGTCAAGTATCGCCTGACTTTGGCGCCCGTTCTCGACATCCGCACAGGCTTTCCTTACTCGGTTATTGACGAAGACCGAAACTTCATCGGCGTGCAAAACCGCGCCGGCCGTTATCCCACATTCACTTCACTTGATTTGCAGGTAACGAGAGCTATTAGCCTTCCGGGAAGGTGGAGCAAATATTTGGCTGACGTCGGACTGAAGGTGTTCAATCTGACGAATCATTTCAACCCGCGCGATTTTCAGAACAATGTAGCGAGCGACGGGTTCGGCGGCTTTTCAAACGGCGTCGGCCGAAAATATGGGATGCGGCTGACGGTTCGAAAAAAGCACTAAACACGAACGACCAGGCAAATAGTTACGAATAAGCGACCAGAGTCTTGTACGCGAGATCGCTCCTTACTTCGCGCGCGTCGATCCCGAGTTTCTTCATCCGGTCAAGCAGTGTGCTCCGTTTCACTCCCAGGCGCAGGGCTGCGCCGTTTGGTCCGCTGATTCGTCCTCTGGTCTCTCGTAGCATGCTTATGATCCGTTTTTGCTCCTCGAAAGTACCGACAACCGCGGCGGCGTCGATCGCCGTGTTCATCTTCTCTGGCAGTGAAACCGCCAGCACGCTGTTGCACGTCAGGATTACTGATCGCTCGATCAGGTTCTCTAACTCTCTCACATTGCCAGGCCAGGACCAGCGTTGTAGTTTTTGGACCGTCGCCTCGGGAATTGTATCGATTCGCTTGCCCATACGACTCGCATATTTCCTGGTGAAGTGTTGGACCAACAGCGGAATGTCTTCGCGTCGCTCACGCAAAGGTGGAACGCGAATTGGGAATACATTCACACGATAATAGAGGTCGCTGCGAAACTGCTTCTCCTCCATCATTTGTTCCAGATCGCAATTAGTAGCAGCTACTAAGCGCACATCGACATTCTTGGTGCGCGCACTGCCGAGTCGCTCGTACGTCTGCTCTTGTAGCGTGCGCAAAAGTTTGGGCTGGAGCTCGAGCGGCATATCACCGATTTCATCCAGGAACAGAGTACCGCGATCTGCCAGCTCCAGACGGCCGGCTCGTTGCACGTGCGCGCCGGTGAACGCACCTCGCTCGTGGCCAAAGAGTTCGCTTTCGAACAAAGAACTCGGAATCGCTGCACAGTTCAATGTCACAAAAGGCTGTTTCTGCCGTTGGCTACGCTCGTGAATCGCGCGAGCAATTAGTTCCTTACCCGTTCCGGTCTCGCCCAGTAGCAGCACGGTCGCATCACTGGCAGCCACCATCTCTACAAGTTGCAGCACCTGCCGCAGGGCCGAGCTACCACCAACGATTTGAGAAAAACGGGGAGCTATATCGTCGTCTACTGAGCAAGGATCTAACAGGGCATTTAAAGTCATTTCTACCTCCTTAGGATCACGACGGTTTGCTTTCAAACAAAGTCTCTAAAACCATCAGTTCGCCGGGAAATGTTTCGCTTTACACGCTCAGTCTGTCCTATTTAATAAGGGCTATAACCACTACATGGAGCGAGCGACACATACCTCTATAGGGTGAGCGGTGGCTTAGAGTGCTTGACGCTTTTTGCCGGGACGGACGATCGTAACGCGGCGCCCAAATAGTTTTGAATCCAGTGAATAGGCTCCCGGTCCGAGAAGGCCGAGCGCGATGGCATTTGCGATCGCGATCACACACAACACACTGCTGGCGTGCGGATTGATGATTATGTTCCCAATGACCAGGGCGACCACAATCACACAAAAAAAAGGTGTCAGAAAACCGATAAGCAGTGAAAACGAAATTAGTACTGCGCCAACCATGACCAACAACTCAGGCGCGTTATAGTGCGCGAGGGCGATGATAAGAAAGGCCACTACGGAAACGCGCAGCAGCAACAACGCCACACCGGGTCCACCTTGTGGAAACATGGAGAATAATCTTTGCACCAAGTGACTTTATTGCTCTCGCCGACCAGCCAACAGCTACTTTCGGGCGATACTTCAATAACACTTTGGAGTGAAGAGCGCAGAATTAAACTGAATGCGAACTAGACCGGGTAATGGCTGAGACTGCTTCGCCATTGTTATGATGTCAATCACAAACAACGTGAAGGAATCCCTAATGGGGAGATGCCTGCGGCCTTACCAGCAAAAGTAAATCAGCGTTGCCACAGGGTTGGATAAGATGCCCCTTTCATGAAGCGAAAGCGCCCGACAGCACAACTCAATATCGTTTCGGGCATGGTGTTGACTTGCGTGATGCTAGCCTGGTGTTCGTCCGTGTGGGCATTGGATCCAGCGTTAGACGTGAGTCAGTACACACACGAAGCGTGGAGGACTGACGACGGATTTACGAATAGCGAGATCACCTCGATCGCACAAACCCCTGATGGTTATCTCTGGTTAGGCACTGAGCTCGGTTTATACCGGTTCGATGGTCTAAAGAATGTGCGATGGCATCTGCCGGCCGACCAGGAGCTTCCTTCGAATTGGATCATGAGTCTGCTCGCCGCACGCGACGGGACTTTATGGATTGGTACCTCTAAAGGACTGGCGAGTTGGAAAAACGGCAAACTCATACACTACTCACAACTTGCCGGGCTATACATTTTCAAGATCCTTGAAGATCGAGAAGGAGCCGTATGGACCAGTGGCGTGTCGGTTACTGCTGGAAAGATCTGCGAGATTCGCAAAGGCAGCGTTAAGTGCTCAGGAGACGACGGCACCCTTAGTCGCGGCGCCTTCGGTCTATATGAAGACAGCAAGGGCAATCTCTGGGCGGGAGTGAAGGATGGTCTTTGGCGATGGAAGCCTGGTCCACCGAAATTCTATTCTCTCGCCGGAGAGCTCAACGGCATACAGGGTTTAAGCGAAGATGGTGATGGCACACTCCTCGTCGGCTGGAACGGTGCGGTTAACCGGTTCGTTGAGGGAAAAACACAAACCTATCCACTCCAAGGTCCCATGCCTCAATTTCAGACAAGATCGATGATCCGCGACCGTCAAGGGGGAATGTGGATCGGAACAATAGACCGCGGCCTTGTACATATACATAACGGAAGAGTAGATACGTTTACTGTATCCGACGGCCTTTCAGGTCAATTTGTGAACTCCGTATTTGAAGATCGTGAAGGCAACATTTGGGTCGTCACCACCAACGGCCTGGATCGATTTCACGACTCTGCGGTTACGACCTATCACATTAATCAAGGCTTGGCGAGCAACGTTGTCAATTCTGTTCTCGCAGCCGGCGACGGAACTGTTTGGCTGGCAACTCATTCAGGTTTGAATCAATGGGCTAATTCGCAGTTCAAGACTGTTTCAGTCACTGTCGGTAAATCCAACCGCTTTGTTCCAGACTCTCTCTTCGAGGACAGGAGCGGGCGAATCTGGATTTCTACACCGTTCCAGGTTGGATACCTCGACAATAACCACTTCGTTTCGCTTATTGATGTTCCTGGAGCGGTAACCAGCATGGCCCAGGACCCTGCTGGGAATTTGTGGATCGCCAATGAGCATGCCGGGGGCCTGTTTCAAGTGTTTAGGGAAAGACTGGTCCAGCAAATCTCCTGGTCCAGCCTCGGGCATACCGATCACGCCAGCGTTCTGGCCGCTGACTCGTTACATGGGGGACTTTGGATCGGCTTTTTTCTGGGTGGCATCGCTTACTTCAAAGACGGTCGCATTCAAGCTTCATACGGAGCCCAGGAAGGATTGGCTCCGGGGCGTGTAAGTGACTTTCTACAGGATGGGGACGGTACGCTTTGGATTGGTACCGAAGGCGGACTGAGCCGTTTGAAAGGTGGCCGTCTGGTCACGCTGACGGGCAAGAACGGTTTACCGTGCGATGCTGTTCATTGGCTAAAGGAAGACCGAGCGCAGGCGTTCTGGCTCTACACTCCCTGCGGTCTGGTGCGCATCGCCCGCGCTGAGTTGGAGGTTCTGGCCACCGCTGTCGATCAGAATATAAGGACGGACCGCACCCTTGCGGCCACGATTTTTAAGGGTTCTGATGGAGTTAAGAGTATGGCGTCGGGCAACCACTTCAACCCGCAGGTTGCCAAGTCAACTAATGGCAGATTGTGGTTCGTGGCTCTCGGTGGGGGTGGGGTGAGTACCATAGATCCAGCGCAGATTCCGATCAACAATCTCCCACCTCCGGTAAAGATTGAACAACTCGTCGTCGACCACAAGGTTTATGACGCGACGTCAGATGCACGTTTGGCGCTGCCGCCGTTGATACGCGATCTACAAATCGAGTACACGGCGCTCAGTCTCGTCACACCTGAGAAAACACTTTTTCGCTACATGCTGGAAGGTCGCGATGATGTTTGGCAAGACGCCGGCAATCGGCGCCAGGCTTTCTATACCGATCTTCCACCGGGAAACTACCGCTTCCGTGTGATGGCTTGTAACAACAGCGGCGTCTGGAACGAAGCCGGCACATTCATAGACTTCTCAATCGCGCCAGCTTACTACCAGACCACGTGGTTTCGGGTGTTGTTTGTTGCCGGTCTTTTATTACTGCTCGCTGCGCTCTATCAACTGCGTCTGCGGCAGGTAGCAGCGCAAGTGCGAGCACGATTGGAGGAACGAGTTGAAGAACGCGAGCGGATTGCCCGCGATTTGCACGACACGTTGTTACAAAGTGTCCAGGGATTGATTCTGAGCGTTGATGCAGCCGCTCAACAAATACCTCCCGACCAACCAGCTCATCGGGATCTCGAAAAGACACTCGATCGAGCTGAGGTGGTGGTGGCCGAAGCAAGGGACCGGGTCCGGAATTTGCGGACCAGCGCGGTACCATTCGGGGGCCTCGCGGAGGCATTCCAGGAGGTTGTCGAAGAGATTTCAAATGGCCGAGACCCAACGTTCAAAACGGTCGTTGAGGGCAACATGCGGGAATTGCACCCTGTGATTCAAGAAGAAGCATATTGCGTAGGTCGCGAGGCGCTTATTAATGCGCTTACACACTCCGAAGCCCATCATGTTGAAGTCGAGATTGCTTACGATCCTCGGCAGTTCCGCCTACGAGTCCGCGATGATGGGCGAGGCTTTGATCCAGGCATTCTCAAAGAAGGCGGGCGCCCGAACCACTGGGGTCTACCAGGAATGCATGAGCGCGCGGAACGGATAGGCGCGGATTTGAAGATTTGGAGCGGTCATCAAAGCGGAACCGAAGTCGAACTGTCCGTTCCGGGTGCGACTGCTTATCAAACCGATCGCTTAAAAGCGAAAAGCTCCTGGATTCGACGTCTTCTTGGAAGAAACAGAGCAATGTAGTCTTTCTCTGTGAACAGAGAAGCAGTTCTCTAGATTTCTATTATGCCGCGTTTCAACGCAATGGTGACGGCGTGCGTTCGATCATTCGCGGCGAGTTTGGCAAGAATAATCTTCATGTGAGTCTTTACGGTCTGTTCTGAAATGTTGAGGTGATCAGCAATTATCTTATTCGAACTACCGGCTGCTACTTCTCGCAAAACTTCCATCTCACGCTCGGTTAAGGCATCGTCAATGTGGTGCTCCGCCATTTCCGTGGCGATCTCGGGAGGAATTCGTTTCTTGCCGCCATGCACACTTCGAATCGTCTCGATCAACTCTTTTCTGAGCATGTTCTTAAGCAAATATCCAGAGGCCCCTGCTTTGAATGCGCGTGTAGCTTGGGCATCACCACTGTAGGTAGTCAACACGATAATACGAGCGTGTGGAAAATCCTTGCGTATGGCCGTGATGGCCTCGATCCCACTCATTGCCGGCATCTGCAAATCCATGAGAGTTATATCCGGCCGGTGAGCACGAAACTGCTCAACTCCCTCATTCCCATCGTTAGCTTCTGCCACGAGCAGCATGTCTGGCTGACGTGCAATGGAGGCAGCAATACCTTCTCGCAGCATCGGATGATCATCTACAGTGAGAATTCGGATTGGAGTTTTGGCGCTCATGATTTGGGCAATTGATGGCCGGAAAAACTTGTTCAGGAGTCTACTACGAATTAATCAAAAGAGTTAGTGGCGGGTTGTCATCCACATCGTGGCGCCACTATGAAGTGGAAGCAACCCGCCTGCTTGTTCTTGACATGATCTAGTCATGCTCGAATTCGAAATCAAACCCAAAGTACCGCGGCAGGTCATCACCGCCGTTTCCTGAACCCATCACAACTTCGTTTGCTTCACCGATCAATGTGAACTCGGGAGCTTCGTATTGGTTTTGCATTGGCTTTACCTCCTTTCTTTGTTGATTTAGAAACTCAATCTTTTTACTGGCTTGCTCAGGCTGCTGGTCGGAGTTGAGCCAACTCTGCATCCTCGCTGCTGCGTAACCACAATTCGAGCAGGATGATCTGTCGCAACTGGTATTCATTGCACTCGAGCCCGCGGCAAAAGCGTTCCAACCGAGACCGGAGATTAGTGTGGTTTAAAACACCTCGCTCCACGAGATGGAGTTGCTTTGCATTGAGCAGCACGTGTGCCAGTTGCGGCAACGCTTCCTGCCAGGGAGCACTAAATGATCCTTTAGACCGCCGCTCGCGCAGCTTCCTGGGCCATAGACCAGCGAAGGCTGAACGCATTA
>DATNJO010000882.1:0-2541 GCA_035603895.1 Pyrinomonadaceae bacterium | reverse complement strand
CCTCGAAAATAGTGCGCAACGGAAGATCGATGTTGAATGCTTGCCGGAGGCGGGTGACGATCGTCGTGGCCAGCAGTGAATGACCGCCGAGAGCAAAGAAGTTGTCGTGAACTCCAATCCGGTTGATACCGAGCACATCGGTCCAAATCTGTGCGACCATCTCTTCGACAACTGACCGCGGCGCAACGAACGCGCCTTCCAGATCGGGACGGTCCGTTTCCGGAGCGGGCAATGCACGCCTGTCGATCTTGCCGTTTGGCGTGAGCGGTATCGTGTCCAACATCACGAAGTACGACGGAATCATGTATTCCGGCAGGCGCTCGCTGAGATATGAGCGCAGTTCGCCGGCGCTCAGCTCATGCTCTCGATCGCTGACGATGTAAGCAACGAGACGTTTATCCCCGCGTTCATCTTCACACGCCAGCACGATTGCTTCCGACACACTGCTGTGCTCGGTCAGCGCCGTCTCAATCTCACCTGGTTCGATACGAAAGCCACGGATCTTCACCTGCTCGTCAATCCGTCCCAGAAATTCGAGATTGCCGTCCGCCAGGTAACGCACCCGATCCCCGGTGCGGTAGTAACGCGCTCCTTCCAGCTCGACGAATCGTTCGTTCGTCAACTCCTCGCGGTTCAGGTAGCCGCGCGCGATGCCGCCGCCACCGAGATACAGTTCTCCCGCCACCCCTACCGGCACCAGATTGCGATGTGCGTCATAAACTCGCAGGCGCACGTTCGGCAACGGACGGCCGATCATGTGCCCTTCCACTTCTTCGTCCGCGCCGACAGCAAAAGAGGCGCAGATGATCGTCGCCTCCGTCGGACCGTAGAGCACTTTCATGGCGGCGTTCGCAAACACCTTTTGCGCCGCGCCGAGCAGGTCAGGCGGCACGGCTTCACCGCCCGTGAAGATCATCCGCACTTTTGCATAACGACGGTCGTGCTCAGGCTGTTGCTTGATATGGCCCACGATCTGCCGCAGCAGACTCGGAACAGCGTGAAAGATGGTGACACCGTCGAGCTGCGCCAGCAGCGCATCCAGATCCAGCACCTCCTCGCGGCTGACGAGGAGGAGGCGGCCGCCCGTCAACAAAGGACTCAGCACTTCAAATAGCGCGATATCAAACGACATCGCCGCCAGGCAGGGCATCGTATCCGACGCCCCAAAGGCGAACGTTTCGACCGCGGCCAGCAGCGTGTGGACCAGGTTGCCATGTGCCACGCGTACACCCTTCGGCTGGCCGGCACTGCCTGACGTGTAAATGATGTAGGCCACGTCCCCGGCGGCTATTTCCATGTCCGGATTGCTCGTCGCGCATCCTTCCAGCAGCTCAGCGTCTCGGTCCACACAGACCACCTGCGCCGAAGTCTCCGGCAGTGCCTCGAGCAGCGATTCCTGGGTAAGGACCAATGGTAGCGCGGAGTCGTCAATCATCAGGGCGAGACGCTGCCGCGGATACTCGGGATTCAACGGCACGTAGGTGCCCCCTGCTTTCAGCGTCGCCAGCAGCGCGACGATCATTTCGGCTGAGCGTTCGAGATAGACGCCAACCAGCGTCTCACGCTCAACACCGAGCCCGCGCAGGTGATGCGCCAGTTGATTGGCACGCGCGTTCAATTCACGATAAGTCAGCTTCACACCGCCTGCTGTCAGCGCAGCAGCAGCCGGCGTTCGCTCAACTTGTTGCTCGAACCAGCGCGTGACCGATGCCGGTTGCGCCGCACGATTGGCTTCCGTGTCGTTCCATTCGACGAGCAGTTGCTGTTGTTCCTGTTGCGTTACAAGCGTCAGCGACGAGACCGGTTGATCGGGATGGGCCACGACACTTTCAAGCAGCGTTCGAAAGTGTTGGAGCATACGCTCGATCGTTGCGCCGTCGAACAGATCCGAGTTGTAAATGATGTTGGCATTCAGGTCGCGGCCCGTATCATCAACCGATAAGAAAATGTCGAACTTTGCGCTTTCAGCGCCGAAATGTAACGGGCGCATTTCGAGATTGATGTCAGAAGACTGCGACGTGGCTCTCTGCGGCGTCCGCGTCGCAAAGGTGATCTGGAAGAGGGGCGTATGACTCAAGCTCCGCTCCGGTTGCAATTCACGCACTAACAATTCAAACGGCAAACTCTGGTGCGCATAAGCACCCAGCGCGACTTCGCGCACGTGACGCAGGAGGTTCCTAAAGCTTCGATTGCCTGAAAAATCAACGCGCAACACGAGCGTGTTCACGAAGAATCCAATTAACCCTTCGACCTCCGGACGTTCACGTCCCGCGATGGGTGAGCCAACGAGAATGTCTTCCTGTCCGGAGTAACGATGTAACAGCGTCGTGAAGACAGCGAAGAGTGTCATAAAAAGAGTGGTACCTTCTTCGCGACTGAGTTGCTGTACCGATTCGTAAAGGTCGTTACCAAGCAAAAGCGATCGGCTCGCTCCGTTGAATGTCTGAACTGTCGGTCGTTTATGGTCCGTCGGCAATTCCAGCAATGGCAGTTCACCTGCCAGTTGCTGCTTCCAGTAAGCTAACTGCTTGCCGGCTTGTT
>DATNJO010000881.1:0-22662 GCA_035603895.1 Pyrinomonadaceae bacterium | reverse complement strand
CTCGCGCCTGCGATCTTTCGCGATCACGGCGACCAGTGCAGCGTCTATCACCAACCGGAAACCGAAACCGAGACACAGCGCGCGATGATGGCGCTGGTTGCGTGTCCGACCGGATCGATCGGTTCCGTCGAACGGCACGATGCGCATCTCGGCATCGACGCGTTTCCGTTGTTGCTGGACGAGAATGTTTACTTTTGCGGTTTTACTTCGGAATCGAGCTTTGGCGCGTGGAGCTATTTGATTACGCGTCCCGAAAGCGAAGGCGGGAACGTGCTGATCGACTCGCCGCGGTTTGCCACGCAACTGCGCAAACGAATCGAAGCACTCGGCGGCGTTCGCACGATGCTGCTGACTCACAAAGACGACGTCGCGGATCATCGATTGTGGCGCGAGAGGTTCAATTGCGACCGCGCAATGCACGTGGATGATGGCGCAGAGCGTTTGGGCGTGGAGCACGTGATCCGGGGTTCAGATCCAATCGCGTTCGGTCGCGACCTTTTAATAATCCCAACTCCGGGACACACGCGCGGGCACGTCGTTTTTCTGTACCGTAACAAGTTTCTGTTCACCGGCGATCACCTGGCCTGGTCGCCGAACCGGCAAACATTGACGGCTTTTCGCAGCGTCGCCTGGTATTCGTGGCCCGAACAGATCCGCTCAATGGAAAAGCTGTTGGATTATGAATTTGAGTGGGTACTCCCGGGGCACGGAGACATGCACCACGCCGAAGTTCGCACCATGCACGACGAGCTGGAACGTTGTGTGGCGTGGATGAAAACTAAATAACCCCTAAAAGAGGCAAACAAATGACTCGAAACCAGAAAATAGCCCTCGGTTGTGGTGGTGCGGGATGTTTGGGATTGATCGTGGTCGCGATTGCTGGCGGTTTGATTTACTACTTTATGATGAGTCAGGCGACGAAGTATCGCGCAGCCACCCGCGATTACAATTTCAACGTCAACCTGAACAGCAATTCGAACTCCAACGACGATTCAAATTCCAATTCAAGCTCCAGCTCGTCAACCTCGTCCTTGTCCGAGGACGACAGGCACAAACTCTTCCAAGCTGGTGCGATGAGCGGCGACAGCGCACTTGCGCAACGGGTTAACGTTAAAATCGGACTTCTTAACGAAGACTTTACACCCGCCCCCGGGTATCAGTCATTTATGGCAGAGCACATCTCCTGGGCAATTAGAGACCGGGACTTTATCGTGTCTATCAACACGCCCGAGAAGGCGAAAGCTTACGTCGACGCACACTTGCCCGAGTAGCAATAGAACCAAATGCACCCGTCTCGCATTCGCAACTTTTCAATCATCGCGCACATCGACCACGGCAAGTCGACGCTCGCCGATCGTCTACTTGAGCTCACGGGCGCGTTGTCTGAACGCGAGATGGAAAACCAGGTGCTCGATGACATGGACCTCGAACGCGAACGTGGCATCACGATCAAGGCCCATGCGGTAAGGCTCGATTACAAAGCACAGGACGGTCAGATGTACGAACTCAATCTGATCGATACGCCAGGTCACGTCGATTTCTCTTACGAAGTGTCGCGATCGCTTTCGGCGTGCGAAGGCGCGCTGCTGATTGTCGATGCTTCGCAAGGCGTCGAGGCGCAAACACTCGCGAACACTTACCTCGCAATCGAAAACAATCTCGAGCTGATCCCGGTCATCAACAAGATCGACTTGCCCGGCGCGGAACCGGAAAAAGCCATCGAACAGATCGAACATTTCATCGGTCTCGAAACCCACAACGCGATTCTCACGAGCGCCAAGACCGGTCAGGGCGTCGCGGAAGTGCTCGAAGCGATCGTTCGTGATGTTCCGTCGCCGAAAGGCGCGGCCGAAGCGCCGCTCAAAGCGTTGATCTTCGACTCGTGGTACGACTCGTATCGCGGCGTCATCGTTCTGTTTCGCGTGATCGACGGTACGATTCGAACCGGAATGAAGATTCGTTTCTTCAACGCGAATCGCGACTATCAGGTCGAAACACTCGGCGTGAATCGACCCGTTCCGACGCCGATCGATCAGTTGAGCGTCGGCGAAGTCGGATTTATGACGGCGTCGATCAAGACCGTGGTTGACGTGCAGATCGGCGACACGATCACGGAAGCCGCGCGGCCGACAAAAGAGCCGTTTCCCGGATTTCAGGAAATTAAACCGATGGTGTTTGCCGGTTTGTATCCGGTGGACACGAACCAGTACGAAGAGTTGCGCGACGCGCTCGACAAGCTGCGTTTGAACGATGCGTCGTTCTTTTACGAACCGGAATCGTCGACGGCGTTGGGCTTCGGGTTCCGTTGCGGCTTTCTCGGTTTGCTGCACATGGAGATCGTGCAGGAGCGTTTGGAACGCGAGTTTAATCTCGACCTGATCACGACCGCGCCCGGCGTGCGTTACATCGTTACGACCACCGATGGACAGGTTACGGAGATCGATTCGCCGGCGAAAATGCCCGATCCGGGCCGCCTCGCAAAGATTGAAGAGCCGGTGATTCGCGCCGTGATCCTGACGCCTGACGAACATCTTGGCGGCATTTTGCCGTTGCTGGAAGAGAAGCGCGGAATTCAAAAAGGGTTTGAGTACATCACGTCCAATCGCGTGATGCTGACTTACGAACTGCCGCTGAATGAGATCGTGCTCGACTTTTACGATCGGCTGAAATCCGTTTCGCGTGGGTATGCTTCGCTTGATTACAACCTCGCGGGATATTGGGAAAGTGATTTGGTGAAACTGGATGTGCTGGTGGCGGGCGAGCCGGTTGATGCGTTGTCGTTGATCCTGCATCGCGCCACGGCGCAGCCGAAAGGACGCGCGCTGGCGGAAAAGATGAAGCAGTTGATTCCGCGGCAACTGTTTGAAGTGCCGATACAGGCGGCGATTGGCAACAAAGTGATCGCCCGCGAGACGGTGAAGGCGCTTGGCAAGAACGTGATTGCGAAGTGTTACGGTGGTGACATCACGCGTAAACGGAAGTTGCTGGAGAAGCAGAAGGAAGGCAAGAAGCGGATGAAGAAAGTCGGGCGTGTAGAGATTCCGCAAGAGGCGTTTCTCGCTGTTTTGAAGGTGAACGAGTGAAGCCACAAAGAGGCATAAGAAGCATAAGACATGGGTCGAGTGGAAGATGAGCTGTTGCTTTGCTGTGCGCGGACCGAAGCTTCGCCGGAAGTTGCCGCGAGGATTCGCGCACTGGCAGCTTCGGACGTCGATTGGAATTATTTAGCGCTGCTCGCCCGGCGCCACTCAATCATCCCTCTTCTATATCGCCAGGTTGAACGCCACGCAGCAGAGTTAGTTCCTTCCGATTACTTCGCAAAACTAAAACTCCAGTATCAAGAGAACCACGCGCGCAACGTAATCCTCACCGAAGAGCTGTGCCAGTTGATTAAACTATTAAGCGAAGCAGGCATCGAGGCGATTCCTTACAAAGGACCAGCACTCACGCTGTTCGCGTACGGCAATCTGGCGTTGCGCCGGTTCGTCGATCTCGACGTGATCGTCAAAAAAGCCGACGTGCTGCGCGCGCGCGATCTGCTGCTCGCTGAAGGTTACGTTCCGGGAAAATCACTGACGCTCTCACAACAGGAACTACTTCTGCGCACGCAACACAACTTACAGTTCTCACGCGACAACCGCCGCTTACTGCTCGAACTGCATTGGGAAGTCGCGCCACACCTGTTCGCCTCCTCAGTGCAGGAAAACGAACTCTGGCAAAATCTGACCACTATCAATATCAACGGTACCGAACTAAAAACCCTCACCGCTTACGATCTTTTGTTTTCACTTTGCGTTCACGGCTCGCGACACTTGTGGGAACGACTCGGCTGGATTTGCGACGTCTCCGAACTGATCGCGCGTCATCAATTAAACTGGCCGGCACTGCTCGAAAGAGCCGCCAGGACCGACAGCGAGCGGATGTTCTTACTCGGTCTGCACCTCGCGCAAAAACTTCTTGGAACGAACTTGCCCGCAGACGTTCAGCAACGTTGCGACTCCGACACGCGTCTCCAATCACTCGCCGCCAACGTGATCGAACACCTCTTCAGTGGTCCAACGCACGTTCCGGCAACGTCTGCCGAGATCTTCAAATACAACATCGGCGTGCGAAAGAGTCTCGCAGCACGCGCGCGTTATTTCGCCTACATGCTGCGCCCGACAGACAGCGACTTTGGCAGTCGTGCTCTTCCGCCGGGATTCGGTTTCGCTTACTACCTGATCCGCCCTTTTCGCCTCCTTTTTAAGAACAAACAGACAGGATTACAGAATTAACAAGACGTGAATGTTTGACGGATTTTTAACGCCGTGCTAGTTTCAGCAGCAACAAGGCGGGTACCCGCTGAAAGCCCCGCAGAAGATAAGGACCGACATCCGTGAAGCTTATTGTTTACCGTGATTACGCGAGGACTGCCACATTGCTGGTCTTAGCACTCCTCGTTTCCTTCACGATCGTGCGGGCTCAACCACCAGCTACACAGGCTCAGGACGCAAAAGCTCCTGCAAAAGAAACCACCGGACAAGAGAAGAAAGCGCCGAAGAAACCCGGCTTTGTGTGGACAATAAAAACGCGGCCCATCCTCAACCTGTCGCTGAAAGCGGAAAAGGCGAACATGGCAGAGGTGGCCCAGGCGCTGTCTGAGAAACTCAAGATTCCAGTGTTTCTTGGTCCAGAACGCCAGAAGGAAGTGATCTCGATTGAGTTCAGCGAACTGACTCTCGAGCCGGCACTGCAACTGATGTCGCCCACGGTCTACGTCGATTATGAACTCGACACCGGTTCGACGAACCCGCCGAAACCGCTCGGTATTTTCTTTTACGACACGAACCAGGGCGAACCGCCCGTGACCGCAGTGGTTACTGGAACCAATCAGTCGATGCTGATTGAAGGCAACACCGAAGACGGAGTTGAGCCAACCACTGACGAGGAAAAGCAGAAGCTCGAAGAGCAACCGCTTCGCGTTCGTTACGAAAATCGTCTTTTGTCCGTTAAGGCTAAACAACAGCCTTTGCCGCTAATACTGTTGAAGATTGGTGAAGAGCTCGGCATTCCAGTCGATATTCAGAACGAGCGGTTGGATCCGGTCGATGCTAATATCTCAAAACTTCCCATAGAGGATGTTGCGCGTCAGCTTTCCCCCCACATCAAGCTTTACTATCGAGCTGACCTCACTCGTGCCGAAAAGCGCGCTTTGCGGATGGTTTTGGCTGAACCGCCAAAGGCCACGCAGGGCCCGTGAAGTAGTTTGTTTTCGGTTATCGCGGCTTCCTGGTCCGAATTTTTTGTTTGCCATGAAGTCGTTTAAGAACATATATTAACCAAACCACTGAACTCCAGGAGGCAGCTAACTTTGGCCATGCAAAACGAAATCATCAATGAAGAAAACTCTGTGAAGAATGCAAACGGCGCTGACGAGCTCAAGAAAGCTTTCGTTGAACCGGCGATCTCTGTTCCCGTCGATGTTCTTGAGGCGACCACATTCTTTCAGGTAGCAAGCAGCGGTGCGACCAACTAGTCAATAAGCTTTCTGGTTGCATGAACAGTATTAGGGTCCTTGACCGACCGGCCTCGCAGAGTTTTTATGCGGTCGCCGGTCGGTTGTTATTTATTGAGAGCTTCGATCTCACGCTGGCCACACTGATCGAACGACTCTTCGCCGGGTGGCAACTTACTCCAGTCTCTTCCCCTGAACGAAACCCCGACATAAAGATCACCTTCACGTGCGGCGAATTGCCGCAGGTTCCCGCGGGTTTGAGCGAGTTTGACGTTGCTGAGGGTGGGCGTTGTTTCAGCGCGGGCGACGAGTATTATTTACGGTTTGAAAATTCGTTATTGTGGCTTCGGGGCAATAAACCCGTCGACGTTTCGGTTGTCATTTCAGAAATTCCTCCCCCTTCAGACGCTGAACTCGCGCGCGTGACGTCATTTGCGGTCTGCGCGGCGTTGCGCCGTTTCGGGATCTTTGAACTTCACTGTGCGGGGGTTGTAGACCCTGAAACTGAGGCTGGCGTTTTGATTGTTGGGCCATCAGGCAGTGGAAAGTCGACGCTGACGTCGCAACTGGCGCGCGCAGGTTGGGGTTATCTTTCAGACGACGAAGTGTTGCTTAGTATGAACGGCGAAGAAGTTGAGGCGCGAGGGTTTCGCAGTTTCTTTGCGCTCGCTTCCACAGATTCGCACAGCAGTTTGAAATCACGCTTTGAACCGGCGAGTGTTTTTCACGCACCGCGCGTAGCTCGCGTCGGACCGAAGTTTCTGCTGTTCACCGCGATCGGTCGTGCGCACGAAACTCAGTTACACCAACTGACGCAAGCTGAAACGATGTTGCGGTTGATCAGAGCGTGTCCGTGGGCCACCTATGACACGGCGATCGCTAGTTCAAACCTCAAACTGCTTTCGCGGCTGGCGCGCCAGGCGAAAGGTTTCAATCTCATGGCCGGGACGGATCTGCTGGAACCCGATCGGGCTTCCCGAATCATCAGCTCCGTCTGCCGCTCATAACAAAATGAATACGGATGGACACTTCAGTGACGACTATGGTCCACATCGCCTGACCGTGGAGCTGGCCAACATCTGTAATCTTCATTGCAGCTACTGCTTTCGTTCCGAAGACAATCTCTACAGCCACCACGCGGAATTCTTTCCGCTCGAACTGTTGCGCCGGATAATCGACGAAGCAAAGGCAGCAGCGCAGATTACGCGTGTCAGCTTCACTGGCGGCGAACCGACGCTTCATCCGAAATTTCCCGAAATACTCGAGGCAGTTGGCGAAGGCGGTTTGCAGGCCAGCTTTGTTACTAACGGCTGGCACTTTGAGCGCACTTGGCCCACGTTGACTGCGAATCGCAAAGCAGTTTCCCACGTCGCGTTCAGTCTCGACGGTGTGGATCGCGAGACACACGATCGTTGGCGTGGCAAAGGCTCGTTTGATCGTCTGATTCGCGCGTTCTCGCGTTGTTACATGGCGCAGTTGCCGTTTGCGATCAAAATCGTGGTGCGACGCGACCTCGTGGACCAACTCGAACGGATCGCGATCTTCGCGGCGCGGATGGGCGCCGCTGCGTTGAACTTTGTTCACGTCATGCCGACTTCGAGCCAGTTTGAAAACGATGTGGCACTCAATCGCACGGAACAGCGCGCGGCGGAAGAAGAGATCGCGCTCCTCGCGCGCATTTTCAAAATGAAGATCGGTATCGACGTGGGCTACTACAACATCGACGAAGACCGCGCGCCGTGTTCGCCTTTGGCCGGTACGAGTATGAACGTCGATTATCGCGGCCGGCTTTCGTTGTGCTGCAATCTGTCGGGCTTTCGTGGCGCTGCCGAAGAGGCGGACGTGGTGGCAGATCTAAACGTCGAGCCTTTCTCATCGGCGCTTGTAAAACTGCGCGCGCTTGCTGCCGCGCAACTGGAAAAGCGAAGGAACGCGCTGGTGACGTTGCGATCGAAAGGCGTCACGCCGGATCTCTACGCCGGATCGCCGTGCCTGTTTTGTCTGCAAAGCTATGGCAAGATCCCATGGCACAATGGCAACTGAAGCTCTTTCTTGGACAAATTGTTCCCGCAAAGGCGCAAAGACGCAAAGCGCTGCCGCGTTTCTAAAGTATTTCTTTGCGCCTTAGCGCCTTTGCGGGAGACGATTGGAAGAAACTCTTATACGGATGGCGCTCAGTGATTTACGTGGTTGGATGCCCGTTGATGCCGTGGTGGAGAATGGCCGTCCGGGGCTGGCGTGGATGGACATGACGGACGTGAGTTTTGCCGAACCGTTTTTTCAACAGACAGTCGACAAGTTAAAAGCAGAGCATCCCGATCGCCGCGAGCTGTTTACTGAATTCGACACGCTGATCCAACTTGAAAAACAGGTCGATAGCGTTTCACCGTCCGGATTCATTTTCCACTCTTCACGTTGCGGTTCGACACTGCTCGCCAACGCCTGCCGCGCAATCGAGGGCGCGATCGTGCTTTCCGAACCGCCAGCCGTCGACAAACTGATCGTTCGCTTCATCACCGACGTCGATCAACGCGTCAAAGAAACGCTCTATTCGATTTTCCTGCGCGCCGTGGTCAGCGCTCTCGGCCAGAAACGCCGCGGTGACGAGCGTCATCTCTTCGTGAAGTTCGGCTGTTGCAGCGTTTCTCAGATCGAACGCATTCGCCGCATCTGGCCAAACGTGCCGTGGGTGTTTCTCTATCGCGACCCGGTCGAAACGATCGTCTCAAACATGCAGAACCTTCCGGCGTGGCTTCAGGACGAGGACCATCGCGTGCTCGCGTCGCTCATCGGCACGTCACCTGACGAGGTCGCCTGCATGACGAAGGAAGAACTCTGCGCGCGCGCGGTGAACAGTTTCTTTAGAACGGCGATGACCGCTCATCGTGTTGCAAACGATCGCGCCTTGTTGCTTAATTACAACCAATTAACATTGGCTGAAATCGCAAACGTGTTGGAGTTTTTCGGGGTCAAACCCGCGGCCGCGGAAATGGACAACATGGCTCGCCTAACACAAAAGTATTCAAAAGCTTCCGGCGAACGTGCTTTCGTCGCCGACGCTGAAGCTAAACAATTGGCCGCGACCGATCTCATACGCGAGATGGCTGCAGCGTGGGCCACCAGCTCTTATCAATTACTCGAACAGAAACGACTGGGAAATCAATCATCATGAACGGGACTAATCTAACCACCGGGAAACACGTCGTAGTCACCGATTTTGACGGCGGCGAGGGGATACTGGTGGACTTGAATACAAAGCGTTACTACCAACTCAATGAAACCGCGATGCTTGTCTGGCGCGGCTTGGAACAGGGCAAGACCATCAACGAGATCGTCAACGATGTGACCTCCAGTTACAACGTGGAACCCGAACACGCCACGACCAGCGTCCAGCGGCTCTTAGACAGTTTTCAGACTTACAAACTCGTCAGCGCGAAATAATGACTCGCCTGCACCTCAAGTATGCGATTCTCACGGCCGCACTCTTCCTCCCGCTGATTTGGGCCTTCGTTAACATTCGAAACCTTTATCCTGTTACTGCCTGGAACGTGATGATGGCCGGCGGCACGCTCGAACGCGGCCGCAGTTATTGGATCCTGCGCGGCGAAACAGTTTCCGGCGAGACAATCGACGTTCGCCCCATGAGTCTCACGAACGCGCTGTACGCACGCACCTGGACCATGGTCAACGCGACCATCGATAACCAAAGCTTCAAACTTCCCAACCCGTATCCCGCAAACGTGGAGTTGATGCGCCAGGTGGGTGGCATCGAACATCTGCCGCCGGGCGCGCGTGTTCCCGAGTTGCTGCGCGCGTGGGGCGATCTTTACAACGAACGCCTGCCGGCCTCATCTCCGCAACGCCTGAAGGCGATCCGGCTCGACATGTATCGCTGGGAAGGCGGCGACTTCGCCAACTACGACAAGTTCATCGAATCGTGGCGCCAGGATTTATAGAGGGAATTGTAAATCGCGTCGTTCCCAGGACGGCGTTTGCTTTGGGTGTGGCGCGTGTCGTGGTCCACGCCACATTTCTGGTTTCCGTCGCAATCGCTTCTTTTTCCGCGTTAGGCCGGCTTCCGATAACCATCCTGCGTCCGACGGGAGCGATGAAACTGCTGCCGTGGAGCTTCTACGATCACCTGCTATCGCCAACCGGAATGATGATTCTGAAGGTGGCGCTGATCGTGTCGCTCGTCGCCGGCATGATCGGGTTTCTCACCCCGATTTCCACCAAGACTTCTTTCCTGCTGGTGCTGTTTTATCAGGGACTTTTGCGTAGTTTTGGTCACTTCAATCACGACGAAATGATCGCCGTTTATTGTCTTGCGGTGCTGGCGTTCACGCCGTGTGGCGATGAGTTCTCGTTGGATAAACGACTGCGGAAGAACCGACAAGATCGTCCAGCGTTTGCTTACGCCTACCCGATCTTGCTGATGCAGTTGTTGATGGCGTGGGTCTATTTTAGTTCCGCGCTGATCAAGCTGCGGGTGGCCGGACTGAGCTATCTGAGTCAAGACAATCTCCCGGCGCTGGCCATCTATCATTCGCTCGACAACCTGCACGACACCAGTTTTCGCATCGCGTTCTGGTTGCCGCAAATCAAGGAATACCTGCCGATTGCCGTAGGGCTGGTGTTGCTCTGGGAACTCTTCTTTCCGGTGGCGGTTTTCATCCCCCGGCTGCGTTGGTGGATTCTCGGTGGCGGTGTGATATTTCACATTTCGACGCTGTTTGTGATGAACATCTTCTTCCCTCATCAGCTTGCTTTGTACCTGCTATTTGTTGACTGGGACAGGTTTGCTAGTTCTGGTTCAGGAGTCTGGCCCAGCAGTGCAAAGACCACAGTTGGATAATTCCTGTCTGTTAAATTCCGTTGACTGCCCTCAAAAAAGCATGGTACGGTTTTCCGCCACACTGAACATCGTGGGCCCACCTAAAAGGAGAATAAGGCATGTCTAAGTCATTTCGGCTTTCCCTTGTCTGGGCCGGTCTGCTAGCGATGATGCTTGGCATATCGCAAGCTGCGGCAGGACAACTCATCATCTCGGAGTTTCGCGTCCGTGGTCCAAATGGCGCGAACGACGAGTTCATCGAACTCTACAACAACAGTGGCGCCGACCACACCGTTGCAGGTGGCGGAACGGGTTATGCCGTGGCCGCTTCGAACGGCGTTGCTCGTTGTGTTGTTCCAAACGGTACGGTAATACCCAACCGCGGTCACTACCTCTGTGTGAACAGCGTCGGCTACAGTCTCGCGTCCTATCCGGCTGGAAACGGAACCACCGCGACTGGCGATGCAACCTACACCACAGACATTCCCGACAATGCTGGTATCGCAATCTTCAACACCAGTGTTGCGGCTGATTTCACACTTGCAAATCGACTCGACGCCGTCGGTTCGACGTCGGAAGCAAACACGCTTTACAAAGAAGGCACGGGCTATCCCGCGCTGACTCCGTTCTCGATCGATTACGCCTTTTATCGCGACAACTGCGGTAAGTCCGGTTCGATTACCACTTTTGGTGCTTGCACCATCGACACCCCCAAAGATACCAACAACAACGCCGCCGACTTCGTCTTCGTTGACACAAATGGCACCTCGGCTGGCGCTGGCCAAAGACTAGGCGCACCTGGACCAGAGAACCTGAGTTCACCAATCCAGCGGAATGCGTCTTTCGCGGTCAATCTCCTCGACATCTGTGTCGCAGCAGCATCACCCCCGAATCGCGTTCGCGATTTCACGTCCGATCCGGCAAACAACTCAACGTTTGGCACGTTGGACCTTCGCAGAACCGTCACAAACAACACGGGTGGTAACGTAACGCGATTGCGTTGGCGCGTGATCGATATCACGACGTTCCCGGCGCCCAGCGGCATTGCCGACCTGCGCCCGCGAACTTCTACCGCGGTTGTAGTAACCGTTGACCGTCCGCCATGTGGCAGCGGCACCAGCAACGTAACAGTGCAAGGAACGACTCTCGAGCAACCTCCGTCACAACCAAACGGCGGCGGTTTCAATTCCTCGATGTCATCCGGCACAGTCACTCTCGCAACACCGCTCGCTAACGGAGCCTCACTCGACGTTCGTTTCCTGCTTGGCATTCAGCAAACGGGAAGCTTCAAGTTCTTTATCAACGTCGAGGCTCTGCCATAGCAAGAACAAGCAACACAACAACTAGAAAGGAGGGGGTGCAACACGCCCTCCTCCTTTCTTTCTTTTTTTCTACCTGCGCTCTGATTTTAAGTGGTGCCCACGTCGCCGCTGCGTGGCAACAGAAGCTTACTCCCGCTGAAGAAGCACTCGTCCAGGGTTCGAAAGAAGCCATCCTGGCCACCGGCATTTCCGAAACGTATTTTCAAACTCATTTCAAACTACTAAAAGTCGTAGACAAGTCCGCGGACCGGCGCGTTACGTGGCAATTCTCAATTAACGAACATAGTACGGTCATAAACGATGCGATTGGTTACTACACTCAAGGAACCAATCGAATCGACACTCACAGCATCGCGAAAGCGTTGGGCCAAACCACTGAAATTCAGCGCACGCTTACACGCTCCCGAGCGTTAAGCATCCTGAAATCCTGCATTGGTAGTTTCGACAATCCTTCGGTCCTGTATGGACCAGTGAACGGCCAGGCACAGCTAGTGATGGTCGCCTACAAACGAGCCCGGGTGGAAAGCAAGAGCGAACGCGAAGAGGAACGTGAGCGCGAGCGCGAAAAGCGCGAGAAGCAAAAGGCCATAGCCGCAGGCACCGACCTGATTGAATCAGAAGAAGACGAAGGCAAAGACAAAGCTCCTCCGCTTATTATGGGAGCCGTCAACCTGCAAACAGGTAAGTGCACCAAAGGCGCTGGACTAATCACGCCGCTTCTATAAATTACTCCCAAACTTCAGAGAACAAAGATCCGATGACCAGCAAAAACCGAAAAAAACTAGTGGGGTGGTTCTGTGTCGTTCTACTGCCACTGATCGTAAGTGGCAGCAGCAATGCGCAGAGTAACCAGATTCAATCAAAACGAGTGGTTAGTGTTACGAAGAGCGTAGTTAACATGAGAGCGCTTGCGGACGCTGAGTCGGCCGCCACCAGGAGCAATAAGAAACAACGCGGCGCCGTGCTGCAAGTCCCGGGCGCCGACTTGCAAACCATGCCGGTACCGGGATCGATTCCCGAAGTAAATACTGGATCGAAATCTTCCGGCTTGGCGGAAGAAACACCCGCTCAGGTCAATAGCATGGATATCGGCGGTCCACTGGTTCCCTCTCCCGGCCCCGCGCAGAATTTCCAGGGGGCGATCGACGAAGCTGTCGGTGGTGGACCAGCAGGAACATTCACGATTCCACCCGATACGACGGCAGCGGTAGGTCTCGATAAAGTCATGGTGATGCTGAACAACAACGTCGTCATCCAGGACAAAACAACCGGAGCACAGTTGAGTCTGGTTAGCCTGACTTCGTTCTGGAGTTCAACCGGAGCGACGGGCACGTTCGACCCGCGCATCCTCTACGATGCCAACAACAATCGCTGGATCGTCGCGGCGGTTTCAAACGCGCAGACCGCAAATTCATCAGTGCTTGTTGGTGTTTCCACCAGTCCGGACCCGCAAGGCACCTATAACCTGTTTCGCTTCATCGTTGGTTGCGCACCGGGATCGCCCGGCTGCAACGCGGCGGGCGGATGGGCCGACTTCCCGATGCTCGGCTTCAACAAAAACTGGGTCGCGATCGGTTGGAACCAGTTCACCATCAACACGCTCGCCTTTACCGACGGACGCATGTTGGTAGTGGACTATCCGACACTGCGCGCTGGCACTGCCAATGCCACGATCTTCACTGGCGCGACTGCCGCGATCGGCGGCTTCTGCCTGCATCCGGCAACTACGTTTTCAGCAACAGAAGAGACGCTCTACATTCCGACGCACATCAGTAGTGCTGGCGCCACGTATCGCTTGCACACTATCACCGGCACACCGGCATCGCCGGTTTTCAACGTCGATCCGGCGAACCGAACTCGTCCCGGCGGCGGCTGGACGCAACCGGGCGGTGATGTTTTGCCGCAACAGTGCGTGCCGGGTGTCGGAGCACCGACTCAAGTTTGTCCCGTGACGATTCGGCAGGTTGATGTTGGTGATGCTTTCGTCCGATCTAACGTCGTCTTCCGCAACGGAAAGATCTACTACCCGCAAACCATTGCCTTGCCGACGGGTGGCATAACAAACAATTCACGGTTCGTCGCACAATGGACCGTATTGAACAGCGACGGCACGTTCTTCGACGGCGGTCGCGTGGAAGACGCAACCGCAACGCGCATCAACGGCGGCAAGCACTACGCCTACGCGAGTCTTGCTGTTAACAAGAACAACGACGTGCTGCTCGGCTTCTCGGAGTTTGAGTCAGACGATTACGCCGATTCCGGTTACGCCATGCGTCTCGGCAGCGATGCGGCCGGAACGATGCGCGATCCGGTGATTTACAAGGAAGGTGAAGACTACTATCAAAAGACTTTCAGCGGCACTCGCAACCGTTGGGGTGATTACAGTCACACGCTTGTCGATCCGGTAAACGACCGTGACCTCTGGACTCTTCAGGAGTACGCGCGGCTGCGTGTCGGCACGACCGGAACAGGCAGCAACGATTCGCGTTGGGGAACGTGGTGGGCCATGGTCAATGCGCCGGCCGGCGCCGGTGATCTCCTAATTAGTGAGCTTCGGTTGCGTGGTCCGGGTGGCGCGAATGACGAGTTTGTTGAGATTTACAATCCCGGCAACACTGCTTTCACCGTCATGACAGCCGATGGATCCTCGGGCTACTCGCTCGTGGCTTCTGATGGTGTTGCGCGGTTCACGATTCCGAATGGAACTGTGATCCCTGCGAAGGGACACTACCTCGGCGCTAACAGCGCGGCGTATTCGCTTTCCGGCAACGCAACCGGCGACATCACCTATACGACGGACATTCCTGACCACGCCGGCATCGCGCTCTTTTCAACATCAACGCCGGCGAATTTCGCATTGGGAACCCGGATTGACGCCGTGGGCTCACACCTGGAACCAAACGCGCTCTACAAGGAAGGCGTGGGATATCCCGCGCCGACTCCGCCTTCTTCGATCGACTACTCGTTCTTTCGCAGCTTCTGCCCGGGCAACTCGAATATCTTCGTCTTCGGAACTACTCTTGGCTGTACTGTAGGGAGTGGTGGTTTGCCGAAGGATAGCGACAACAACGGAGACGATTTTGTGTTTGTCAATACGGACGGAACGTCTACGGGGGGACCGGTCCCGCGTCTAGGAGCACCTGGTCCTGAGAACCTCGCGTCGCCGATCGATCGCAACGCCTCGCTGCCTGTGGTGGCGGTTGACGCGTCGATAGCTACATCGGCGCCACCGAATCGCGTGCGCGATCTAACCTCCGATCCGGCAAACAACTCGACGTTCGGAACACTCGATATTCGCCGGCGCGTCGTCAACCAAACAGGCAATCCGGTAACGAGGCTGCGGTTCAGGATCATCGACATCACGACAATTTTTGCTCTGGGTAACTTTGCCGATTTGCGCGCACGCACGTCGGGGTCCGTGGTCGTTTCCGGTGTAAATGATGGCGGCACATGCTCGCCGTCGCCGGCGCCCTGCTCGATCACGATTCAGGGAACGACGCTCGAACAACCGCCGTCACAACCAAATGGTGGCGCTTTCAACAGCACCTACTCTGTAGGAACGATCACTCTCGGCACACCGCTCGCTCCGGGTGCGTCGGTCAGCGTTCGTTTCCTGTTAGGCATTCAACAGACCGGCAACTTCCGCTTCTTCCTGAACGTGGAAGCGTTGCCATAACCTGTTTTTACACTCGACAGTGACGGCCCTCTGTTCGTAACAGCGGGCCGTTGCTTTTGCGGGAACGTTCTGAGTTCAACCTTTAGGTTGTCCTGTGACAGGCAAGCTAAAGCTTGAACTCAAAACAATTCCGCTTTGCTTGTGATTTACTCGACTGAAAGAGTAGCGAGTTGAGGATCGAAATGTTCATTTGAAGGGAAGCGGTAGGTGACGACGTACTCGGGCGGTGTTTTTTCGAGTATCGGTTCACCTGCCGCTTCCAGCCATGCGTGACCGGCGACTTTACCTGCCGATTCGTTCCGAACACCAAAAATAATCCGCGTGCTGATGCCGTTGCGCGAGAGGTAACGGTGAAGCACAGCCGCGCGCTTCCAACAGATCGGTTTGAAGTGAAGTACGTCAGCGGAGAGTAGCAGGTCGATCGCGCGCGCGAGATGTTCCTGAACCAGAGGATCGTTTGAACTGTGCGCGCGCGTTTCGCTCCCAGCCACGATCGCGAGCGCGCGAGGCAGTGAAAACCACCGCGCCGACACCGACAGCACCGTCACCCACCACGCCATCCGGCACAACAACAACGCCTCACCAGGTCGCGAAACAACTTTTCGCGCTCCTCGACCTGCTAACCGAAACGTCTTCCCAATTTTCATGTAAAAGTATTTCGCAAACTCATTTGTGCCTTTTGTGCTTCTTTGTGGCTACGACGATGATACCTCACGTTCGTTTGAGTTTTCACACCCAAACGGCTAGTCTTGAACCACATAAGCCTTTATATAAATCACCTCGTTCTTAATGGAGGATCTGTGGCGGTTATTCGTCCCTTTCGCGCTTTGCGCCCGCCGGCCGAGCGCGCCCATGCCGTAGCCAGCGTCCCATACGACGTCGTCAATACCGAAGAAGCACGCGCCCTCGCGGAGGGAAATCCGCTGAGTTTTCTGCACGTGTCGCGCCCCGAGATCGATCTTCCTGCGGGAACCGACATCCATAGCGACGCGGTCTATCGCAAAGCGGTCGACAATTTCGAACAACTGACGGCAACGTGTCCGCTGGAAAAAGAAGCCGAACCGAGCCTTTATCTCTACCGGCTCATCATGGGCCAACACGAGCAGATCGGCGTGGTGGCGGTCTGTTCGATCGACGAATACGACAACGACACCATTCGCAAACACGAACGCACGCGCCGCGACAAGGAAGACGATCGCACGCGTCACATGATCATGTTGCGCGCACAAACCGGTCCGGTGTTTCTGACCTATCGGACGCGGCCGGAGATCGACGAACAAGTCTCCGCTGCAATCACCGGCGAGCCTTTGTTTGACATAACTGCCGGCGACGGGGTTCGTCACACAATTTGGAAACTTACCGACACGGACGCACTCGTCAACGGTTTCGCTTCCGTTCCCTTGCTTTACATCGCCGACGGCCATCATCGTGCGGCCAGCGCGAGCCGCGCGCGCGCCGAGTTGCGCGAGCAAAGCTTCACGCACACGGGCAACGAAGACTACAACTATTTCCTAACGGTCATCTTCCCCGATTCGCAAGTGCAGATACTCGCGTACAACCGCGTCGCGCGCGATCTGAATGGTCTATCGAAAGAGCAATTTCTCGAAGCCGTGCAACAGCAGTTTACGATCACCGAGAACGCGAACCCCAAACCGCCGGAACGCAGCCACTGGAGCATGTATCTCGACGGTCATTGGTACGGACTCACGCTTTCACCCGCTGCGACGTTGCCGGCCAGCACCCTTTCGTCGCTCGACGTCAGCGTGCTTCAGGATCGATTGCTCGATCCGGTGCTCGGAATCAAAGATGTTCGCACTGACAAGCGCATCGATTTCGTTGGCGGGCTGCGCGGAACGAAAGAACTCGAACGCCTGGTGAACGAAGGCAAAGCGGCCGTTGCGTTTTCACTTTACCCGACAACCGTTGCGGAGCTGATGATGGTTTCCGACGCAAACGAAATCATGCCGCCTAAGTCGACCTGGTTTGAGCCGAAGTTAAGAGACGGGCTGTTAATTCACACGATCTAAAAACGATGAAAGTTCTAGTCGCCGATAAATTCGAACAGTCAGGCCGCGATGGCCTGGAAGCAATCGGTTGCGAAGTTTCCTTTCAACCGGATTTGAAAGACGAAGCACTCGTTAACGCGATCGCGGAAGTAACGCCCGATGTGCTGGTGGTCAGAGGCACAAAGGTGACTGAACCGATGCTTGCCGCCGGCCCGATCAAACTCGTCGTGCGCGCTGGCGCGGGTTACAACACGATCGACGTCGCCGCGGCCTCGAAACGCGGCATTTACGTCTCGAATTGTCCCGGTAAAAACTCGATCGCCGTTGCCGAACTCGCTTTCGCGCTGATCCTCGCGCTCGATCGGCGAATCGTCGACAACGCCGTGACGCTGCGCCGCGGCGAGTGGAACAAGAAAGAGTTTTCCAAAGCGCGCGGTTTGTATGGCCGGACGCTCGGTTTGATCGGCGTCGGCAAGATCGGGCAGGAGATGATCTCGCGTGCACATGCGTTTGGCATGCCGGTAATTGCGTGGAGCAGGAGTTTGACGCCGTTGCGTGCGGCAGAACTCGGCATCACGCACAAGGAGTCGCCTAAAGACGTCGCTGCGGAAGCTGACGTCGTGAGTCTTCATCTCGCGCTCAACAACGAAACGCGAAACCTGATCGACGCGGAGTTTTTCAATGCGATGCGCCAGGGCGCTTATTTCATCAATACTGCGCGCGGCGAGGTCGTCGATCAGCAAGCGCTGGTCAACGCGATGAAAACGCGCGGCATTCGCGCCGGTCTGGACGTCTACGCCAACGAGCCAACCAGCGCGACCGGCGAGTTCAGCGACACAATCGGGAAAGAAGAAGGAATTTACGGCACGCACCACATCGGCGCGTCGACAGACCAGGCACAGGAAGCAATCGCCGCGGAAACCGTGCGCATCGTTAAGCAGTTCAAAGAGACCGGCCAGGTGCCGAATGTCGTCAACCTCGCGCGGCAAACACCCGCCACGCACCGGCTCGTGGTCCGTCACGTCGATCGTCCGGGCGTGCTTGCGGGCGTACTCGACGCGATCAAGTCGGAGCAGATCAACGTTCAGGAGATGGAGAACATCGTCTTCGAGGGCGCGGCGGCAGCCGTGGCGCGCATCAATCTCGACAATGCGCCGTCAGATGGGATTCTGAATCAAATACGATCCAGCAGCAGCGACATCATCGAGCTGAATCTGATTCAATTAGGTAGTCAATGAATACAACTCTCATCACCGGCGCCTCCTCAGGAATCGGTGCAGCGTTTGCCAGAAAGCTCGCGAAGCGCGGCAGAAACGTTCTGCTGGTCGCCCGTTCTGAAGACAAGTTGATAGCGTTGTGCAATGAGATCGGGCGCGCGAGTGGCATCCGCGCGCAGTACGTCGCGATGGATCTGACTGAAGCAGATGCGTCGTATCGGCTTTTTGAAGAGACGGAAAAGCGCGACCTGGAGATCGACATGCTCGTCAACAACGCCGGGTTCGGCTCGATGGGCGACTTCGAAAAGCAAGATCGCGCGCGCGAACTCGAGATCATCGATCTGAACGTTAAATCGCTCGTGGATTTGACGTACCGTTTTCTTGCTCCGATGCGTGACCGTCACCAGGGAACGATCATCAACGTGGCTTCAACCGCGGCGTTTCAAGCGGTGCCGTACATGGCGACTTACGCGGCCACGAAAGCGTTTGTCTTGTCGTTTTCACAGGCGCTCTGGGAAGAAAATCGTCCGTACGGAGTTCATGTGCTCGCGTTGTGTCCGGGAGTGACGGATACAAACTTCTTCGCGGCGTCGAAGATCGATCGCCCGCCGATGCGCACGGTGCAAACGCCGGAAGAAGTGGTCGACGCGGCGTTGCGGGGAATGGCGCGGAGGAAGAGCGTCGTGGTTTCGGGCTTGACCAATTGGGTCACTGTCGAGGTCCAACGCTTCGTGCCGCGAAATTTTGTGACGAAATTCGTGGGCAGAGCCTTTCGATCGCGACTCGAATAAAGTATTGGCCACAGACGAACACGGATTTACACGGACAAGGTCTTAACGGAGGAAGAGATGACGGAACGGATTTTTAATTTCAGCGCCGGGCCGGCGGTGTTGCCGGTGCCGGTTTTGGAAGAAGCACAGCGCGATATGTTAAGCCTGCCGGGTGTGGGCATGTCGGTGATGGAGATCAGTCATCGTTCGAAAACGTTTGACGAGATCCACGCACGAGCCGAGTCGGGCGTGCGCGAACTGCTGAGCATTCCAAACAATTACCGGATTCTGTTTTTACAAGGTGGCGCGAGTTTGCAGTTTTCGATGGTGCCGATGAACTTTCTGCCTGCTGACGGCAGCGCTGATTACATCATCACCGGAAGTTGGGGCAAGAAAGCACTGAAGGAAGCGAAGCGGGCAGGCGGTGTGAATGTCGCGGCCACGATGGCTGACGGCGGTTTCACACGCGTTCCGGGCCAGGACGAGTTGAATCTCAATTCGAGCGCCGCTTACGTTCACATCACGAGCAACGAAACGATCGAAGGCGTGCAGTGGAAACACGAGCCCGATACCGGCGACGTGTCTTTGATCTCGGATGCGTCGTCTGACATCTTGTCGCGCGCGATCCCGGTGGAAAAGTACGCGCTGATTTATGCAGGCGCGCAAAAGAACATCGGACCGAGCGGCGTCACGCTCGTGATCATTCGCGACGATCTATTGCCGCGCATTCCAGACGGGCTGCACACGATGCTCGACTACCGCACGCACGTCGAAAACAATTCGCTTTACAACACACCAAACACGTGGGGCATTTACATCATCAGCCTCGTCTGCAAGTGGATCAAAGACAAGGGCGGCATCAGTGGCATGGAGCGCGAGAACGACGAAAAGGCGCAACTTCTCTACGACGCAATCGACGCGACCGATTTCTATCGCGGCCATGCTGATACGGATAGCCGTTCGCCGATGAACGTCACGTTCCGGCTGCCGTCAGAAGAACTGGAAAAGAAGTTCACGTCTGAAGCGACGGCGCAGAAGCTCGATGGACTAAAGGGTCATCGTTCGGTGGGCGGCATTCGTGCGTCGATCTACAACGCGTTTCCGCGCGAGGGCGTCGAGGCGCTCGTGTCGTTCATGAAAGACTTCGAACGGCGAAACGGGTGATCGGCCACGGACCAGGAGACACTCACATTTCAGGTTGCGCCGGAAGACGTCGGAGTTCGACTCGACGCTTATTTAGCCACACGGATTGAAGGCTGGAGTCGGGCCCGGCTCCAGCGCCTGATCGAATCGGAAGACGTTCTCGTCAACAGCAAGCCTGCGAAGCCTTCATACAAACTGCGCGAAAACGACGAACTCGAAGTCGAACTAACCGCACCGCCGGCGACGAGTTTCACTCCGGAACCGATTCCGATCGAGGTCATCTACGAGGACGAAACGCTCGTTGTCGTAAACAAGCCAGCCGGACTGGTCGTTCATCCCGCTGCTGGAATTCACGGCGGCACGCTAGCGAACGCACTCGCTTATCACTTTCAACAACTACCGGACAGTGGCGCCGGCGTTCGGCCCGGAATCGTGCATCGTCTCGATCGCGACACTTCAGGACTCCTGGTCGTCGCCAAAACGGAAGCGGCGTTGGAACACCTTTCCGATCAGTTTCGCGATCGAACGGTCTTCAAGTCGTATGTTGCGCTGGTGCACGGCCGGATAAAGGATGAGTCGGGGAAGATAGACCAACCGCTCGCACGCGATCCGGCAAACCGCACGCGCATGGCAGTCGTGCGCGGCGGGCGCAGTGCGCTCTCGTTGTTTCAGGTGCGAAAACGTTTCGATCGCTTCACGTTGGTTGATGTGGAGCTCAAAACGGGCCGGACGCACCAGATCCGCGTCCATCTCGCGTGGCTGAAACATCCGGTTGTTGGCGATGAAACCTACGGCGGCGGCCGCGACAACACGATTCAGGACCCACGCTTGCGCGCGCAGGTGCGCAACCTTGGCCGCCATTTTCTGCACGCGGAAAAGCTTGCGTTCACTCATCCGAAAACCGGAAAGCGGGTCGAGTTCGAAAGTCCATTGCCGCCCGAACTCGCAGAACTCTTAACAGTGATTTAAGGGATTGGCTCGAAGCGCTTCACTAACTGTTTGAAACGCTCATCAGATCGCAGCGCGTCAAACATCGGCTCGATTCGGATAAGGACCAGGCCCGGATGCCGATCGTCGTAAGCTTTGTTCAGGTACTCGATCGCGTGATCGTTGTCTTTCAAACCCGCATAAACGATCGCGAAGTAAAGCCCGGTGACATAACGTCGCTCTGACAAAGCCTGAAGCTTGTTGAGTATCTCCTGCGCTTCAGCCTTTTTACCCGCCATCGCGTATGCAAAGCCGAGCGAAGCTGACGCTTCCGTTTCGGTCGCGATCACTTCGTCCGGCACTGGACCACTCGCCGGCGCTTTGATCAACGATCGCAACTCCTTGATCGCGTCGTCGGACATTCCCTTCTGCACGTAAGCCAGCGCCAGGTAATGCCGCGCGACCCAAAAATCAGGATCGCTCTGCAACGTCACTTTGTATTTCGCGATCGCGTCGTCGTAGTTGTGTTCGTAGTAGGAATAGAGACCGGTGTTGGAACTGATGATCGGCGAAAGTGGATCGAGCTTGTGCGCTTCCTCGATCTCCGTCTTCGCCAAACTGAACTTGCCCATCTGCATCAGGTACGACGCGTACCACTGATGCGCGGTCGGGTACTTCGTGTTCAACTTGAGCGCCTGTTGAAAATCACTCTGCGCGCCGAGCCAATCCCAGTCGTAAGCGAGCCTGACGAAAGCGCGTGACGTGTAAGCTTCCGCGAGTGCCGGATCTGCGTCGACCGCTTTCTCCGCCGCGGCTTTCGCTTTCGGCATTTCATCTTTGGGCCGCACTACGCCGATGTCGCAAAGGAGCGCGTATGAATCAGCGAGCCCTGAAAACGCGAGCGCGAAAGTCGGGTCCTTCTCTTCGGCACGCTTGAAGTACTCGATTCCGTTGCGAAAACCCTCTTCGTTGCGCTTGTTCCAGAAGTAACGTCCCTTCAGATAGAGCTGATACGCTTCTGCGTCGTGTGTGTAACGTTTGGCGAGTTTCTCTTCGTCGGCGCCGCTCAGACGCAGCCGCAAACTCTGATAGATCTTCTTCGAGACTTCATCCTGAACCGAGAATATGTCGGCGAGACTGCTGTTGTACTCGTCGCCCCAAAGTTGCGAACCGTCGGCAACCTTGATCAATTCAGCTTTGATAACGAAACGATCGTTGAGCTTGACGAGACGTCCGGTGAGAACTGCACCGACGTTGAGATTCCGGCCGGCAT
>DATNJO010000880.1:0-4685 GCA_035603895.1 Pyrinomonadaceae bacterium | reverse complement strand
TAACGGCGCTCCGAAGTAACGCCTTCGCCCTTAACTCGATATCGCTCTCAGGCAGACGGTTCAGTGCTTCTTTTAATAGAATCCTTCCGTCATCGAACGCTCCTTCACGCCAGCAGCAGTAGGCAAGATCAATTTGCGCTTCCGCTGCTTGGTTGGTTTGCTGCAATGCTTCAAAGGTGGCAATACTGTCGCTGATTAGATTCTTAGCGATCTCCTGTGCGCCGGTGATCTGTCTCGCGCTCCCAATCCATCCTGTTAGCACACCAATTCGTAACAGGACGATTCCTTTTGTTTCTTCGTCAAGTCCCTCCAACAATGGCTGGTCACCTACTCGCTGCCAGAGTTCACTTAGTGTTACACGCGCCGCTTCATAATCGCCTTCGTCTTCGAATTTGCGGGCGAGTTGGCAACGCAGTTGCGCTCGTTGGCTGAACGAGAGGTTCTGGTCTTCGAGATGGTGAAGTAATTCCCTTTTTGAGTTCATGTGAGCGTCCTTTTTCTTGCAACTTGCAACAGTTTTCTGCAAGGACGGTGAGCTCTCGTATATGGCAACTCAGCCGGATGCTAAGATGCGGCTCTCAAGTGTCAACTCGGAGACAGCTTCATTTTTGCTTTGCTGTCGCTAAGAACCGATAACTTTCCATTTCAGGAGAACACACCATGAAAAAACTTCATCAACTCTGCCTAGCTGGCGTGTTTACAGTGGCGCTCACAAGTACCGCCTTTGCCGGAGACATCGCTACTGGCGGAAGATCGGAGCCACCACCACCGCCACCAGCTTCGGCGTCTGCAACAACTTCCGGCGAAACTCCGGCTGCACCGGATTTTGCAGGTGATGAGTACCAGTTAATAAGGGGCATCGCACTGCAACTGCTGCGCACAATGTTGTCGGTTTTCTAACAGTCCGCTGTGTCATAGCTCCTCTTCGTTGGGCCACCCGTCTTTGGCGGCAACCTAGAAGTGTGTCTGGCATTTGCCCTTGGGAGGCGGGCGAAGAAAACGAAACGCCGCGAGATTAAACCTGCGGTTTGCGAGAATCAACTGATTTCTGCTGCAACGATATGCGGATCTAAAGGGGTTTTTCGTTCATGCAAATGCGTTTGCTAAAAAGTGTCTCCAAATCGGTGTTAAGTCAGTTCCAATGCCTCCAGGCTAGCATCTAATCGCCAATAAATTCGGGAGTAGCGGCAACCTCGGATGTGGCCTATTGCCACCATCCTTAAGCACGCTGAAGAGTGAGATGGGTGCTAAGGCGGTCAATAGCAGTCTTAGGTCCACTTTAAATTGATTTCTTTCTGATGATTATTGATAAGTTTATGAGAAACAACGGTCGTTCTATGTCGTCTAAGAGTCAGTACTATGGGCAATGACGATTCACGTCGTAGAGTTTGGCATAGACATCTTCATCAGGATTTTCGTAGCAGAAGAAGTCAAAGGCGTTCCACAGACTATACGGTGAAGTGCGGACCTTAATAGATGTCATTGAATACTGGTCGGCCCCGCTGAGAATCTTCCCTTCGCTCCCAATGCGCACAGCGCCAAACAAGTTCTGTAAGTCTCCCTTACTTGGATGCAAACGATGACTGCCTAAAGATCATTAGAGCATTTGTGTCTCGGGAGGTATATCTAGTCAATGAGTTCGACTCGATACATTCGCGCCGCAGAATCACGAGAGAGCGCAGACAAACCCTCCAGGCGCGGGAAGAGGTCCACGGGACCAACTGCGGAATCGCGCTCGCAACTATCGGACGAACCTGCTTGTTATGACAGAGGTTTCTTCGCTGGCCAGACAAGCCCACACACGCAAGAATTACTTGCCGAAATTCAACGTGTCGCCGCACGCCCTTTTAATATTCTGATTACTGGTGAAACTGGAACAGGCAACACTTATGCGGCGCGTGAAATTCATCGCTTATCAACACGATGTACAAAGCCGTTTCTGGAGCTTAACTGTGCGAATTTACCGGAACATCTCGTGGAAGCAGAGCTCTTCGGCTATCGCAAGGGAGCATTTACCGGAGCAGATCACCATCGCAAGGGACTTTTTGAAGAAGCTGACGGTGGCATATTGTTCCTCGACGAAATCGGCGATATTTCGTCCGCCGTGCAAAGCAAACTCTTAAGGGCTATCGAGGAGAAACAAATCAAGCGATTAGGAACCAACCACTATCGATATTTCGATGTGCAGATAATTGCCGCGACTTCCAGAAACCTCCACAAGATGATCGAAGTAGGGCTTTTTCGAGAGGATTTGCATTGTCGCCTCGCTGTATTAACAATCGAAACTGCGCCACTCAGAAACCGTCGAGAGGATATTCCGGCGCTCATTGCCTTTTACTTGCGGGAAGCGGCCGAAGCAATTTCAGCTTCCGATCGAGACTGTGGAACATACCGCATTGATGAACGCGCGACAGCACTCTTATGTGAATACGATTACCCAGGTAATATTCGGGCGCTTCGAAATCTGATTTACGAACTAACGAGCTATATAAATATTGGCGACTTTATAACGGAAGACTTGGTCCTATTCGCTCTTGGAAAAGCAAACAATCGCGAACAGTCATTACGTAGCAGCAGTCTCGAGCGGCGAGGCGTCGCTAATCCCAACAATATTTCCGCAGATCCGATCTCCAGTTCACCTTTAGCCGCACTGGTTAACCCAGGAGACATTGTCTTGCTGTAAGCGTCCCGCGATTACACCCACGAGTTACTAGAGATTTCCGGTTATCACGACGCCCGACTTAAGAGAACAAATAGACCAGCTAATCTCATTCTTACCTGTTCTCCAAAAATCCAATTGGGAGGATTTACCGAAAGCTGGAACAATATTTAACAACCACTAGTTTCGAAGTAACTGACAAGTATTTTCGTGCAATCGCCAAGATTGGTTTTCATTACGTCTTGAAGCACTTTCGTAACTTCCGCGGCGACGAGGAAATCTTTGCAGGCATACGTCGTTTCATCCTAGAAGGGGTGACATCAACGAGTTTTTGAGGTGGACTAACAAACAGTTTTTGTCCCAAATCGAAGAAGGCTATAGACTACAGAAGTTCGACCATGCCATTCTCGCTCGTGCAAATGATAGACTAATCTGGGTTAAATTGCAGTTCTTTATTGGCCCAGGTTCGAAACCATTGGTCTACCAACTGGTCGTAGCTAAGAATAACAGCGGTAAGTTAGGAGTCATGGAAGAACTGGGCTGGCTTCATAAGCCTTCAGCGAGACCACGTGTTTAATTCTGATTGCGCTTACTTCGTGACGTTTACTTATTGGCCCTCACTCGTCGCTATGCTTTTCGCTAGCGATGTACTTGTGATATAAGCCGCTCGTCCTTGCATCCTCAAAATCGGCCCGGGTATCGACTTAGACCGGAGACAAATGCGAAAACATCGTGCAAAGGTTCCTCGTGATTCAAAAGTGAATACGTGGCCAACTCATAACTACGAATTGGGGAAAGTTACTGACTGGCATCCTAACCATACTGATCGCCGCATCTGGGTGGTTTCTTGCCACATGCTTGACCGAACGAACTCAACAAGCTAATGAGTTTCGACAAGCCGTCCTTTCATTACGGCTCGCTGACGAAAAGTTGCGACAGTCTACGGACTTACAGATACGCGTATCGAACAATCTTGTTGAGTATGTGAAGAACGAAAAACTAAGTGTTTCAGAAATCAAGAGGCATGAAGATGAGATCAAGACTGTCGCCCAAACTGCAAGCTCCGATTGCACCGCGGCAAAACAGGCTTGGTATACATACAGGATTAGTTTAGAGAATGTTGCTCGGCATTTCTTATGGCCAAGACCTCCCGATTGGCGAGAATCGGTGTCGTCGCGAGACACCAGGTGCGAAGAGTTGTTAAGTTTTAGCCAGGGACAGTCTTTGCCTGATGCAACAAAGCTGGTTAGCGACATCAACTATCGTCGAACCTTTATCGAAGCTCAGGATCCCTATTTTTCGAAGTTTGACGACCAAATGGAAGTATTAAGACAGGGTTTAATTAAACGTGACGCTGATAACGAACGTTTATTAGCTGTCTTAGAGGATCAAAACTCAACCGTTGCTAAGAGAGTTTGGGGGTGTTTCCGACTCCTCTTTTGGCATCCCTCGTATAAGGGGAGCCTTAATGAGTGATCCAAATATTGCCTTGCGGTGTATTGCGCGACAGCTTTCGAACGCGCGCAAGAGTTTTCACTCGCTCGAGTGAAAACTCGTTGCGCGGCGTTCAATCGTTTCTCTCATTACATACCGAGTGTGAGGGTGATCGAATTGGCTCATTGTGCCGGAGTAACCCAACGCTACTAGGTTGAGATTAGCCAACACAGCGCTGCCTGCCTGAATCAAGAAGCTTCTCAAGGAGCAGGCGCGTCGTCGTATCCGAGTCTTTCTTCAACACTTCGTGAATCGCGGAACCAGCAGGATCGCCCGTTCAACACCGAACCTGCGTCCGACGCCAACCATCCTTAGATCGTCAATCAGACAGAAGGGCCATACAATCTGCCATTCGCCGTTTACCATCTGGTCCAACCAAAACATCTTGCCATTGTGATAAAGGAAGGCACCTTGAATGCCAGCTCTCCCTGCTACCCACCCCGAGTCATTAACACCATATGCCTCACCTTGGCCGATTATCAACGGCTGAGCACCTGGCGGCCAGAGGAAGAAGTCGCTAGGCCCCGGCTTC
>DATNJO010000879.1:0-2331 GCA_035603895.1 Pyrinomonadaceae bacterium | reverse complement strand
GTGGTAGGTAGGATCTGAAAGAACCACCGACTGCGTCGGTGGGATTAGTGTACGGCTTGGCGGTGGTAGGTAGGATCTGAATGAACCACCGACTGCGTCGGTGGGATTAGTGTACGGCTTGGCGGTGGTAGGTAGGGTCTGAATGAACCACCGACTGCGTCGGTGGGATTAGTGTACGACTTGGTGGTGGTAGGTAGGATCTGAAAGAACCACCGACTGCGTCGGTGGGATTAGTGTACGGCTTGGCGGTAGGTCGGGTCTGAAAAGAACCACCAACTTCGTTGGTGGGATACACAGCGGTTGCTAAAGAAACCAGCTATTCCTTCGGGCTGGGCGGGCGGACGTCGACGATCTCGCCGCGAAATGTTTTCAGAATTGTTTGCACTACAGGACTGCCTTCAGCCATCTCGCGCAGGCGTTGTTTTTCCAGGCGGGCTTCATCTGCGGCGCTGAGTGGTGCACCTTCGGCTTGCGGGTCTTTAACGGCGATACGTAGTCCGGTTTCCTGTCCGGTGACTTCGCGGCAGGCTTCGCAAATCAGCTTCGCGTTTTCAGGTTTCAAGAGCGTCTCGCGCAGATGGCGATCGCCGGGTGCTAGCTCGATAAACAGTTCGCTGTTTTCGAGCGTGGCAGTTAGGGCTGCCTCAAGTGCGGTAACGACAAATCGTTTTCGTTGGCTTTCAAGTACTGACTTGACGCGTTCGAAAGGAGAAGCATCCAGTGCCGGTGCAGCAGCTGTGGCGACGGCGGAAGGAGACACGGATGACACGGACGGAACGGACACGGACGGAACGGAAACAGATTGCGCGCTGCGACTCGGCGGCGCGGCTTTGTTCGGAGTCGGAGCGCTACTTCCGGAACCGCTCTCCAGCGACTTGAGCCGATCCAGTATTTCATTGATGGACTCTACGCCGCGCAGCTCCATTAACTTCACTATGCCAACTTCCAACTGATACCTCGGCTGCGTTGCGGCGCGCAGTTTTGTTTCCGTCTCCGAAAGCGAATGAAAGAACCGCACTAGATCCGCTTCGGTAAACATCGCCGCCTGACGTTTCAATTCCTCAGGTTCGCAAACGGCTGACTCAAGCAATTCGACGTTTCCCGAAACTTTGCTCACGAGCAGATCGCGAAAGTGTGCCAGCAGATCTCGGCAGAAGTTTCTCAAGTCGTGTCCGCGCATCACAATGTCGTCGACGACGGCGATCGCGTCCGCGGGTTTGTTTGCGGCAATGCTGTCGATGATGCGCGTGAGAACGTCGGCGCCGGCAATCCCGAGCGCCATCTCCACGTCTTCTTTCTTGATCTTGGCACCAGCGAAACTAATCACCTGATCGAGTGCTGATTGCGCGTCGCGCATCGAGCCTTCACCACTGCGCGCGATCTCGCGCAACGCGTCGTCGGGAACAGAAATCTCTTCCGACTTCGCGATCAGTTTCAACCGTTCGAGAATCTTCGTCGTGGCGATCGTGCGAAACTCAAACTGCTGACAGCGCGACAGGATCGTTTCCGGAACTTTGTGCCGCTCGGTCGTCGCCATGATGAACACGACGCGCGGCGGCGGTTCTTCGAGCGTTTTCAACAATGCGTTGAAAGCGGCGCCCGAGAGCATGTGAACTTCGTCGATGATGAATATCTTGTAACGATCGCGCGCGGGCGCAATGCCCACGCTCGCGATGATCGCTTCGCGAACGTTGTCGACGCCGGTGTTTGACGCGGCGTCGATCTCCTGCACGTCGATCGAACGGCTTTCCGTGATCTCGCGGCACGAAGGACACTGATCGGGATCGTCAGAACGGCACGGAGTCGGCGTTGGTTGCGAGGCTTTGTGACAGTTCAGCGCTTTGGCGAGCAGCCTGGCGCTGGTTGTTTTGCCGACACCACGCGCACCGGAGAAGAGGTAGGCGTGGTGCAGGCGCTGATGCTCGATAGCATTGCGAAGGGTTCGCGTGATCGGCTCCTGGCCTGTTACTTCGTCAAACGTTTGCGGGCGCCACTTGCGGGCGATTACTTGATAGGCCATGTTGAGCGTTCGTGTTTCCTCGATTTGATCAATTACGACAGGCCACGTTGAGCTTGATTGGCCAGACCCCGGACTTTCCCGCAACACACGCCGCCGTTGCTACCGTTGCTCCGTTCCCGGCCTGGCGGGGTTCACAAGGCTAGCGTTGTGCGGAGCCCGGGATCTGATATTTGGTTGTCAATTTCAACGCACGAACTAAATCTCGGTTTTGCGATGCGCCAGCATTCGCAGCAGTGCGTTGATCAGCAGATGCGCCAACAAATACGCCACCAACGCAATAACGATCGGCAGCAGCAACGTGTGACCACCAT
>DATNJO010000878.1:0-3392 GCA_035603895.1 Pyrinomonadaceae bacterium | reverse complement strand
TAAACTCCCGGACGCAGATCGCTCGCGGCCAACTCAGTCGCCTGTAACTGATCGCGTTCGATAACTTTTCCGTCAGTGACGAAGAACGGAGACGTTGCAACTTCAACGCGATAATAAGCCGGTGTTCCCGACTGTGGCCGTTGCCATTTCAAAGCGACGCTGGCGGCGCCGTTTCCACCCACATAAACCTTTTCGAGATCGTGCGGTGTGGCGGGCTGCGGTACGTCGAGCAGTTTTTGCGCGGCCGAGAGACGGCCGGAATTGTTGACTGAAACGTACTCACCGCCGCGAATTGAAGCCTTCTCGCCGGAACTGTTCGTGGTTTCGATCGCACCGGTCGAAACGCGGATTTCTTCAGTACCTTCCGGATTGACTCCGAAACTCGCGTTGGTGCGTTCGCTCATCGTGCTCTTGGTCTTCGGAGTTTCGACGACGTTGGTGGTGCCGTCGGATTGCTGTTCCGTGCGAACTGAAAGTTGTCCGCTGTTGACCAGCACGTGAACGTTGGTTCGCTTGCCGTCGTCAGCGCGGGCGTTGTCGCGCACGATGATGGTGCTGTTTGGTTTGACGACGAGCGTCGAACCATCAGCGAGGCCGATGCGGGCGCGGCCGCTGGCCTGTGTTTGCACCGTGTCGCCGGGGTAAAGCTGCGTGTCAGTGTTAGCGGGAATCGTCTCGCGCGTAGCGGCCCGGACGACGCGTACGTCACCTTCAAAAGAGATGAACCGTGCGCCGGCGGGATAATTCATCTGCGCCACGTTCTTGAACGGATTGCCGTAAACCCAGACGTAGACCGCAGCGCCAGCGGCAAAGATGCAGAGGACAAGACCGGCGATCATCAGATAGACAAAGCGCTTCTGAATGATCCACCAATCATAGGCAAAACGACTGGTCCTATTCGCCACCATTTCTATTCGTGGAGGGGGTCCAACCTCGGGTTGAGATCAGTGCGGTTCTGCTAATGGCTTGAGCCGCACGTTAATCGGGATGTGAGTCCGTAAAGGTGCCGGCGAGTAATTCGCCGATTTCCAGGCAGCAACACTACCAGTTCAGGAATTTAGCACAGGGAAGCGAAAACGTTCAAGCACGTTTAAAGCATGGCGGGTTTTCTACTTATTCGGCCCGAATCGAGTCGTCGCCCATGAAATCGGGTGGCAAATCGACTTTCATCGTGTTATCGGGCTTGCCCGGAATGAGCAGGGACGCCACGACCGACCCGACCAGCACCAGGGCGACAAATACCAACGAAATCCAGATCGGGATTATCACCCCGACTGCCGCGATCAGCATTTTTAGGCCAATAAACGTGAGCACGATCGCCAGTCCGGTGCGCAGGTAACGAAACTTTTCCACCACGCCCGCGAGCAGGAAATACATCGAACGCAGGCCCAGAATGGCAAAAACGTTCGAGGTGTAGACGATGAACGTGTCTCGGGTAATGGCGAAGATCGCCGGGATCGAGTCGACCGCAAACACCAGGTCCGTCACTTCCACGACCATCAAAACCAGCAGCAGCAACGTGCCAGTGCCCTTGCCGTTGACCTTCGTGAAAAACTTGTCCTCTTCGTAGTGGCGCGTGATCGGCAGAAATTTCGTGACCGCGCGAACGACGAAATTCTGGTCCGGGTGAATCTCCACCTCGTCGTGCCGAAACATCTTGATGCCGGTGTAAACGAGGAACGCGCCGAAGATATAGATGATCCAGTGGAAGCGGTTGATCAGCGCTGCGCCCACGAAAATCATCGTCAAACGCATGATCAGCGCGCCCATCACGCCCCAAAACAGCACGCGATGCTGAAACTTCGCCGGCACTTTGAAGTAGGAAAAGATCAGCAGGAAGACGAACAGGTTGTCGACGGAAAGCGATAACTCGATCAGATAACCCGTCAGAAATTCCAGCCCGCGCGTCGAGCCCTGGTAATGAAAGACGAGGCCGGCGAAAATCATCGCCAGCGTCACCCAGACGCCGCTCCAGATCCACGCTTCACGGTAATGAATTGTGTGAGCTTTACGATTGAAGAGCCCGAGGTCCAGGCTCAACATCGTGACTATAAAGATACTGAATCCCAGCCACAGCCAGGTCGAGCCGCTGAGTGCATCCATGGAGGGCAGTAAAATAGCATCTGAGTTTCGTAGTAGCAAACAAGGTTCTGAGTTCAAGCTTTAGCTTGCTTGCACAAAGACAGCCCAAAGGCTGAACGCAAAACGAAGGCTGAAATCCAAACGCGTGCAGCGTAGGTTGTCAGTTGTCCCGTATCTCCCTTACAATCCGCGGTTCGCCCTCGAAAGGCTATAAATAATGCTCAAACAATTAGGACGTCTCGAACGAACACGTAACATTGTCATCCTCGGATTTGCGCTGTTGATGGCCGTCAGCTTGATCTTCTTCTACGCCCCCAACCGCAGCGCCAGCACGATCGATCCGACCAAGAACACGGAATCCGTCGCCAAGGTCGGTTCCGACCACATCACCGTGGCCGAACTCGCCCGCAGGCGAGAAAGCATGCTGCAGGCGTATGGACCCCAAATCGCCTCGATCGGCACCAGCCGCATGTTTCTCGACGGTCTGATCAAGGGACGCGTGATCGTGCAGGAAGCCGAGCGGCTCGGTCTCGGAGCCAGTGATGCGGAACTGAAAGAGCGGCTGATCAAGGAGTTCAGCGACGCTTCCGGCGGGTTTGTTGGTTACGACCGCTACAAAGAGTCAGTCGCTGCGCGTTACGGCGACACTGACACTTATGAAAACGAGATGCGCAATTTGATTGCGCAGCAGAAGTTGCGAGCATTCGTTACCGCGAGCGTCAACGTTTCTGATGATGAAGTGCGTGAAGAGTACAAGCGCCGCAATACGTCGTTCGACGTCAATTACATTTCTCTCACCGCGGACAAACTCGCGGAGAAGATCCAGCCGAGCGATGAAGAACTACGCAGCTACTTCGAGAGTCACAAGACTGACTATCGCTACCTCGAGCCGCAGCGCAAAGTTCGCTACGTCTTCATCGACATCGAGAAAGCCGGTTCGAAGCTAACCATCTCGGATGCGGATCTGAAAGCCACCTTCGATGGCCTGGATCCCAAGGTTAAGGAGGCTGGCGTCAAGATTCAGCAGATTGTTTTGAAGGTTGCGCGTCCCGACCTCGATGCGCAAGTCGAACAGAAGACGAAGGACTTAATCGCTAAACTCACGGCCGGCGGTCTTAACGTTAGCGAGCAGGCATTTGCCGACGCAGCAAAGGGAAATTCAGAAGATCCAACCACGGCGAGGAACAACGGTTTTCTCGCTAATCCGTATCGGGAGAACAAAAACAAACCGCACAGTTTGTACGATCGCGCGCTGACGATGACGGTTGGCCAGATTACCGATGTTCCGATTCGCTATGGCGGCAACTTTT
>DATNJO010000877.1:0-4197 GCA_035603895.1 Pyrinomonadaceae bacterium | reverse complement strand
GCTCGATTCCATCACCACCGAAAAAAGCCCGATCTGCCGGCCGGATTCCGACTGTTGGGACGTGAAGCTCACCTTCTTCAATCCCGCCAGGCGTCTGGACCAGGCGCGCGAGATTTACCGGTTAACGATCGATGTCAGCGATGTCGTTCCAGTCACAGTCGGACAGGTGCGGCGCTGGCAAGTTTACTGACCGCTTCCAAAAACCTCGAAGAAAGGAACAATGATGAACGTCCCAATTCAATCTCGATCTATCAGCCGCGGTGTCCCGGGTGGCGTACCAGGCAAGGAACTCACTGGTGTTGAGGCTAGTTGCAGCATCGGTCATCAGATCGCCTGCTGCGCGATCGTGACCGGGATGGTTGTGAGCTGTTCCGCCATTCCCGTTGGCATTCCCGCCTGCGTCGGCGCCATCACCGGCTTCATCGCGGATGACTGCTGGCAGTGTGCCTGCGGCGAGCCAATGCAAGCCACCGTTTGCGGCTGGATCGGAATCATCAACAGCATCTCTCCTGGAACGATTACAGTCCCGTCGTTTTGTCAAAACTAGAAAGGAGCCTGATATGAATTTGCCGCAACAATCTGCGCCGGTCCGTCGATTAACTTCAGGTCAAGGGAAATCAACGAACGAGGTCGTTCCGCAAGGGTGTTCCGTGTGGCAGGCAATTGAGTGCGCGGGGGTCATCATAGCCTGTACGCCAGTCTGTATGTTTTGCCCAGTCTGTCCGCCTTGCATTGCCTGCATGGGCGCCTCGTACTATGAGTGCGTCGGATGTTTCTAGGTGTGTCTGACGGCGGTGCGGGCATTCCACCCGCACCGCTTGTCTCAAGCAGTTAATTCTTCTTCTCGTCTGTCTTTGCCGCTTCGACAGGCGGCGCAGCGTCTACGGAGAACGCCGACAGTTCCTTTGAGTTGCGCAGGTTAAATACGCGACCCTCAGCATCGTCGACCTGATAGTCAGGCTCCTTGTCTTTGAACATGATCTGCCGATCGCCGCGGCCGGTTTCCATGTGCACGCCAATCAAACCCGCACCCTTTTCTTTGCCTTCTTTAACAGTCGTCAGGACGTAAACGTAATTGCCGGTGGTCTTCGTCGCGCTGTAGCGTTTGCTGACGAACTGTTCGTAAGCTGCGAGGGAGTTGATTCGCTGACTGTTGGCCCAACGGTTTTCAGTAGTGCCGTAGTAGCTGTTCGCTGCAGCCGCAGTCGCGGACGTGTAAGCGAGCGCGGTCAAACCGGCCATCGCGATCTTTTGCCAACCCGGCACGCCCGGCGCTTCATACTTCACCGACCACACGATATTCCGTGAACGTGGATCGAAAGCGAGCAGATGTTGTTTGCCTTGCACGACGACCGTGCCGTTTTCACGCCGGTATAACGCGACTGGTTCGTCGGTAGTGTCACCGCCTTTTGAACCGATCGCTGAGAGACCACCAAAACCAAACTTCGCGACCTTCGCCACCGTGGCTGCCGTGCCGAGGTTATTCTTAAACTCCAGCTTCATCTTGTAGGCTTCTTTCGCCTTACCTGTGCTGGACGTATCGAGCGCGATCACGTTCTTCGCATCCGCCAGGAGGACCATCTTTTCATTCGGCAGCACCACCATGTTCGTCACGCTGTCTTTTGCTCCCTCGTAATACCAGAGCGTGGCTCCTGTCGCGCGGTTAACAGCGGCAACACCAAACGGCTTCTTGTTTACATACTCGCGTTTGCCAAAGTCGTAGAAGGCGCCGCCGAGCCGGCCATAAAGCACGTCGTCGATCAGTTTCAGCTCGGCAACCGCGCCGCCGAAGTCCTTGCTGGTCCATTTGACTGCGCCCGTCTGTTTGTCGATCGCACGCAACCGGCCCTTCGCTGAGGTGTAAATAATGTCGCCGTCGATCAGCGCCTGCGCATTACCGCGTTTGATCGAACCCTCGGTGACGTCGTATTTCACACCCCACATGAGCTTGCCATCTTCAAGCGCGTAGCGGTGAAGTCCCGCGTACGTGAAGTAGACCGAATCGCTGTCGTGCAGTGGTTCATTCGCGCCCGAGAGATCAAACTTCGGAAAGTACTTACTGCCGCGTTCGATGCCATAAAGATCGACGTTGTCGGGATAATCGGCTTCCCAGATCATTTCCCCGGTGGTCAAGCGTAAGGCGGTGATCTTCGGTTTTGCTTTGTTCGCGCGGTTGTCCGGGATGGTGACGAGCAGTACCAGGTCTTTCTCGTAAACCGGCTCAACGGCGACAGTCGCGCCTTTCAGCTTGTCGGTCTCCCAGATGTTTTGCCCGGTGAGAAGGTCCAGTGCAATGAGCTTGGTGCCTTTGGTGAAAGTGCCCGAAGTGTCGGAGACGAGGAGCAGCGGCGTACCGGCGATCGTCTCCACTTCAAACTCTTCGGTTCCCGCCAGATCGTTGCGCGTCCAGATCGTCTGACCTTTTTCACCGTCGAGCGTGTAGATGCCCGCCTTCGATCCGATGAGTATCGAACCGACGTCAGTCACGCGATACCACTTAATATCGCTTGTGGGTTTGTGGGTCCAAAGGGGAGCAGCTTGAGTTACAGTAGCCAGCAGAGCACCAATAACTAACGCAGAAAGCAGGTAAGCGAGTCCAACCCACCACGGTTCGTTCATACGATGGACCGGAATTTGGGACGCGCTTGTTTTGAGAGGGACGGACATTTCAAAAACCTCCAGAGTTTGTCTGAGATAAGGGGTCAGGGAAGAATTTTTGCGGAACAGATTGATCACAATGCACTGGTTGAACATATAATGAGCAGAACCGCGCCCCGCGATTTCCCTGTGGGTCGCGGCAAAAGCGCCCTCATAACCAATCGCAAAAAAATCGGGCCGAAAGGGTCAGGTGCCGAAAAGTTTTTTCAGGCGATCACGATAGGAGCGTGAAGATCTGATAAATGGCATAACAGGACTGCTCAGGCAGGCGCAAGCGGGCGACCGCGCAGCGCTGGATGAGCTGTTGCCGGTCGTCTATCTCGAACTGAAGAGGATTGCCGCGCGCCAGCTTGCCGGCGAGCGGCCCGGACACACGCTGCAAGCCACTGCGCTCGTCAACGAGGCGTACTTGCGCCTGGTAGACCAGCACTCCGTTGACTGGCGCAATCGCGCACACTTCTTCTCAATCGCCGCCGAGACGATGCGCCGCATCTTAGTCAACCACGCTATCAGCCGCCGCTCCGAAAAACGCGGCGCCGGCGCGACCGTGCTTCCGCTCGACGAAGCCACGAGCTTCTCCGACCGGCGCGAGGTCGATCTGATCCTGCTCGACGAAGCACTCACGCGCCTCGCCACTCTCGATAGCGTGCAGGCGCGCATTGTCGAGATGAAATTTTTCGGCGGCCTCTCGAACGAAGAGGTCGCTGAAGTTCTTTCAACGTCGGAATCAACCGTCAAGCGTGAGTGGCGCAGCGCCAAAGCGTGGCTCGCTACGCAATTAACTTAAATCAAGTCCCCTCTCAACTATGTCCCCCGAAACCTGGCAAGAGATCAAACTAATCTTCGATGCGGCGGTCGAGCTTACGCCGTCCAAGCAAGGCGCTTATCTCGACTCGGTCTGTCGCGATGCGACTGCCCGGCGCGAGGTTGAAAAAATGCTCGCAGCCGACTACGCGACCGTGCTGGACCACTCGCCGCTTGCAACACACTCATTCGCCGAAGGCGCCCGCCTCGAAGGACGGCGCATCGGGCGCTATCGAATCGTGAGTGAAGTTGGCCGCGGTGGCATGGGCGCGGTCTTCGCCGCAGTGCGCGACGACGGCCAGTTCGAGCAGAAAGTCGCAGTCAAAGTAATTCTGAGCGGTCTCAACACAGACACGATCGCGCGCCGCTTCCGCAATGAGCGGCAGATACTCGCGTCGCTCGAGCACACAAACATCGCACGTCTTCTGGACGGTGGAATGAGCGACGACGGTCTGCCGTTCTACGTGATGGAGTTCATCGAGGGTGAGCCGATTGACGAGTACTGCCGCGCTCGTGATCTTTCGCTTCACGCGCGGCTCGAGTTATTCCGGCAGGTTTGCGCCGCTGTCTCTTACGCGCACCGGCGGCTCATCGTGCACCGCGACATCAAACCGTCGAACATCCTCGTGACTCCAGCGGGCGAGGTGAAGCTGCTCGACTTCGGCATAGCGAAAGTCGTCTCGCAAACAAATGATGGCGAGCGTGGCACGGCCACGCAGCTTGGTTTGATGACGC
>DATNJO010000876.1:0-8803 GCA_035603895.1 Pyrinomonadaceae bacterium | reverse complement strand
TGACGCAGTAGGCGCTCGCCTGAAAGAGTTTTTGAGCAAGGGAGCGAAAACAGCTTGACCCGCTTGCCTGCGCAACAGAAAGTTTTCGGCTTAGGTCTCAGCAAGACGGGCACGTCAAGCTTGACGGAGGCGCTGAATCTGCTCGGCGTACGCACAGTGCATTATCCGCACGACGAGCAGACGCTGCGCGAGCTGCGTTCTGGTCAGTATCGACTCTCGCTGCTCGAAGAGTTTCAGGGTGTCACCGACATCCCGGTTGCTCCGTTTTACGCGGAGTTGGACCAGGCGTTCCCGGGGAGCAAGTTCATTCTCACGATTCGCGAGAAGGAAGCGTGGCTGCGTTCGTGCGAGGTGCACTGGCAGTTGCTAATGCAGTGGTGGGAAAATTTTCCGGAGTTCAAAATTTTCCACGAGTTCGCCAGTAGGCGCACGTACGGTGTGGTCGAGTACGACCGCGAACGTTTCTCACTTGTCTACGACACACACGTGGCCAACGTCTGCGCTTACTTTAGCAACCGGCCGGATGATTTACTCGTGATGGACATCTGCGCCGATGATGGTTGGGAAGAGCTCTGTCCGTTCCTCGGATTGGACCACCCACACGCACCCTTTCCGCACGCAAACGAGTGGATGCACCTCTTGATCGAAGCAGCAGGTGACGTTTCCCGGACGATTCCCGAAGGTGAGACCTTCGTTCTGGTTGACGAGCAAGGTTTCGGTCGCGACTTCGCGCGTGGCCGGCGTGCGCTTCCGTTCCTCGAACGCGAAGGCGTCTACTGGGGCGCGCCGCCGGACAGTGCGACGGCGGTCGGCGAGTTGGAACGAATGCGGCGCGATCACGGAGCGAGCTACATCGCTTTCGGCTGGCCCGCCTTCTGGTGGTTGGACCACTACAACGAGCTACGCGATCATCTGCGCTCGCAGTACGACTGCATTTTGGAAAACAAACGTCTCGTTATCTTCGACCTGCACAACCAGGAGATTGTTAATTCGCTGTCGCGCTGTAGAAATGATCTTCACCGATAAATTTGTTTACGTTCACGAGCCGAAGACGGGCGGCACGTTTGTAACGTCGATGCTGTTTCGGCTCTACGGCCTGCGTTGGACGCGTTGGACACACGTGCGCAACGCCATCTTCGGCGAGGTGCGCCGCAGGCATTCGCGCTACGGTTCGCTGGTCCATAACTCGAACAAGCACGGTGGCTGCAACGAAATCCCTGAGCCACAGCGCGGTAAGAAAATCCTCGCGACCGTCCGCAATCCTTTCGATCTTTACGTCTCGCAGTACGAATTTGGTTGGTGGAAGCGAAGCGAGTTCCTCAAGTATTACGAGGCGGTTCCAAACTTTAGCCGCGACTACCCAAACTTCCCCGACCTCGACTTCGCCAGATACGTGCGACTCGCGAATGCTGCCTTTCGCGACCTTTCCGACGATGATGTACACGACGACGACTGGGCACCGGGGCTGATTGCCGAACAGTTTCTCAAGTTCTACTTCCGCGATCCGCGCGCGGCTTATACAAAGCTCAGGTGCGGTGCTTACGCCGAAAACGACGCGCACGTCCCGGACATGCACGACCTGCACTTCATTCGCACTGACGATCTAAACCGTGGACTGTTCGACTTCCTCGCCCGGAACGATTTCGCACACGAAGATATCTCATTCATCCTCGGCGAGGAAAAGATTCTGCCGCGAGGCAAGGGGCGCAAGGCGGCGCAGCAGTGGGAGCGCTACTACACGCCGCAGTTGAAGGAGGTGGTCAGGTGGAAGGAGGGGTTTCTCTTTAGGCTGTTCCCGGAGTTCGATGTCTGACACTCAACGCCTGCGCATCGTCGTCCTCGGCTACATCGTGCGTGGTCCGATCGGTGGACTGGCGTGGCATCACTTGCAATACGTGCTGGGCTTGCGCGAGTTGGGTCACGACGTTTACTTCATCGAGGATAGTGACGACTACCCATCGTGCTATGACCCGGCGCGCGGCGTCGTCGATACCGACCCTACTTACGGACTGCATTTTGCTGCGCGTGCGTTTGAGCGCCTCGGTTTCGGCGAACAATGGTGCTACTACAATGCACACACCGATAGTTGGATGGGACCGCTCGCGTCGCGCGTTCGCGAGGTCTGCGAGTCGGCGGAGTTACTGCTCAACTTGTCTGGCGTGAACCCACTGCGATCGTGGCTCGCGGAAGTACCACGCCGTGCCTTCGTTGATACGGATCCAGCCTTCACACAGATACGTCACCTGACAGACTCGCATGCGCGCGCGCTTGCGGCCACGCACAACTCGTTCTTCACCTTCGCGGCAAATATTGAGCGGGCCGATTGCCTCGTGCCCGCGGACGGTTTCGCGTGGCAGCCGACGCGACAACCAGTCCAACTCGATGCGTGGGCCGTCACGCCGGGCCAACACAAAGGGAGTTGGACCACTGTAATGCAGTGGGACAGCTATCGCGCGCTCGAATACGAGGGCCGTCGTTACGGGATGAAGTCGGATTCTTTTGAACTGTTCGTAGACTTGCCCGCGCGGGCGGGGCGCATCTTCGAGATCGCCCTCGGAAGCGAGTCTGCGCCGCGCGATTTGTTGCGCGCGAAGGACTGGCGCCTGCTCGATCCGCTCGAGGTGACTCGCGATCCGTGGTCATATCAGGAATTTATCCGCGGTTCGAAAGCCGAATGGAGCGTCGCCAAACAGGGCTACGTCGCATCACGGTCTGGCTGGTTCAGCGAACGCAGTGCGGCGTACCTCGCGTCGGGCCGTCCCGTGCTCACACAGGAGACGGGCTTCTCCGACTGGCTACAGACAGGCGCGGGCCTGCTGGCTTTCGAAACGATGGAGGAAGCGCTCGCGGGAATGGAAGAGATTGATGCCGCCTACGAACACCACTGCCGCGCCGCGCGTGAGCTAGTAGAAACGTTCTTCGACGCGCGCAAGGTGCTAACGCACCTAATCGAGCGCGCACTCTGTGTCTCTGTGGTTAAATTTCCTACGTATCATTGAACCACAGAGCCACAAAGACACAGAGAAGAGCATTAGAATAGACTTAAATGACAGACAATCATAAAACTTCTTCCTACACACTTGGTTTTCGAGAAATCGATGAAACAAAACTCGCGCTGGTTGGGGGCAAGGGGGCCAACCTTGGCGAACTCTCCAGAATTGGTGGGATCACAGTGCCGGACGGCTTCTGCGTCACTACCGAAGCTTACAAAAAAATCATCGAACAAACACCGAACCTTAATACTCTTGTAGACCAGCTAGCTTGCTTAAAAATAGAGAACGTCGCCGGAGTTCGTGAAATCAGCAAAAGCATTCGCGACGCCATCGAAGCCACGCCAATTGACAGGGACATTGCTGAGGCGGTCGCCGATCAGCTTGCAAAACTGGGAGATGAAAATCCCTATGCGGTGCGTTCCAGTGCCACCGCCGAAGATTTGCCAACGGCATCGTTCGCAGGACAGCAGGATACGTATTTAAACGTTATCGGAAAGGAAGCAATCCTGAAGCACATCAGTAAGTGTTGGGCCTCTCTCTTTACGGACCGGGCGGTGATTTATCGAATGCAGAACGGATTCGACCACCATAAGGTCTATCTTTCCGTCGTTATTCAGAAGATGATTTTTTCGCAGACCGCGGGAATCATGTTTACTGCTGATCCAGTCACTTCGAACAGGAAGATTGTGTCCATCGATGCCAGTTTTGGACTTGGAGAGGCGTTAGTCTCGGGTCTGGTGAATGCTGATATTTATAAAGTGCGTGATGGTGAGGTTATCGATAAGAAGATATCGACCAAGAGACTCGCTATTTATGGCTCAAGAGACGGAGGCACGAGAGAACAAGAGATTGAGCCAGAGCGTCAGAACAAGCAGGCGCTGACAGGTGAGCAGATTTTGCGGCTCGAGCAAATAGGCCGCAAAGTCGAAGAACATTTCGGCCGTCCGCAGGACATCGAATGGTGTTTGGTTGATGACACATTCTATGTGGTCCAGAGCCGGCCGATCACTACTCTGTTCCCAATTCCGAAAGCGAACGATCGGGAAAATCACGTTTACGTATCCGTCGGTCATCAGCAAATGATGACTGACCCAATGAAACCACTGGGATTGTCTTTCTTCCTGTTAACGACCCCGGCAACCATGCGTACAGCAGCCGGAAGATTGTTTGTTGACGTTACGCCCATGATCGCTTCGCCTGTCCGCAGAAAAGGGCTCATGGATACCCTGGGAAAATCCGATCCACTCATCAAAGACGCACTCCTGACCATCATAGAGCGAGAAGATTTTGTGCAAACGTTACCAACCGATGAAATGAGTTCCGCTGAAAGGACTAGAGTTGAGTCGGCTTTGAGTTCGCAGCTACAGATTGAAAACGATCCTCAAATGGCTTTTGACTTGATCGAGCGTAGTCAAAAATGGTTATCGGAGTTGAAGCAAAACATCCAGGCAAAATCCGGCACGGAACTATTTGACTTTATTCTGGAAGATATCAGGGAATCGAAGAAGGTTCTCTTTGACCAACAAAATCTGGCCGTGATTCTGGCTTCTATGAGTGCTTCATTCTGGCTCAATGAAAAGATGATGGAGTGGTTAGGCGAGAGAAACGTAGCTGACACGCTGGCGCAATCCGTGCCTAACAATGTCACTTCTGAAATGGGGCTGGCGCTACTGGATGTCGCAGATGTGATTCGCCCGTTTCCGCAAGTAATTGAATATTTACAAACTGTAAAAGACGACAACTTTCTGGATGGGCTGGTTAAGCTTGATGGTGGACCAGAGACCCGGGATGCAATCTTTGCTTATCTCGACAAATACGGAATGCGATGTGTCGGAGAGATCGATATCACCAGGACTCGTTGGAGCGAAAAACCAATTACGCTCGTCCCGCTCATTCTGAGTAACATCAAGAATTTCGAGCCCGGCGCCAGCAAGCGGAGATTCGAACAGGGACGACAGGAAGCTCTGAACAAAGCACAAGAGTTATTAGATCGGTTGAAGCAATTACCGGACGGTGAACAAGAAGCCAAAGAGACCAAAGAAAAAATCGACCTGGTCCGGAATTTCAGCGGTTATCGTGAATACCCAAAATACGGGATTGTTAGTCGGTACTTCGTCTACAAGCAGGCGTTGCTGAAAGAAGCCGAACGACTCTTACAAGCTCACGTTATTCATGAAAAAGAAGATATCTACTATCTGACTTTTGAAGAATTTCGCGAGGTCGTACGCACGAATAAGTTGGACCACCAGATCGTTGACAAACAAAGAGCCGAGTACAAAGCGTTCGAAAAACTAACTCCGCCACGCGTAATCACATCTGACGGTGAGATCATTACAGGTGAGTACAAACGAGAAGATCTTCCGGCCGGAGCTATTGTAGGTCTAGCTGTTTCTTCCGGCGTTGTGGAGGGACGTGCACGTGTCATCTTGAACATGGAGGACGCTGATCTGGAAGAGGGAGATATATTAGTCACTGCCTTTACCGACCCTAGCTGGACACCGTTGTTTGTATCCATAAAAGGACTGGTCACCGAGGTTGGTGGCCTGATGACTCATGGAGCAGTCATCGCCCGTGAATATGGTTTACCAGCAGTAGTCGGAGTGGAGAATGCAACCGGGCTGATCAAAGATGGACAGAGAATCCGGGTGAATGGAACGGAGGGATACGTAGAAATTTCATGATTGTACCTTCCGCCCGACGCCATTTCGCAATTTCTGCAGGCGCCTCCATCGCCGAAGACTTCGACCCACTGTATGCAGACCGAAAACTGCGTTCAGAGGTTCGGGCAATGGTTAGTGACGCGTTTGCGAGAGCTGATTCCATAATGAAAACATCAACCCTGGAATGAGCGCTTCTTTGGGTGTTTCATCAAATATCGCCCCCCAGAACGAGCGCTGACGAGATTTTGTCCAAAACTGCATATTTTGCGTGTAAATGCGTCACAATGTGTGATGCGGCACGCTCACGCGGTATCGTCAGGTTTGCTCAAAGCTTTGTCGAATTAAACAAAGATGAATCCAGTTAGTTTATGACAACACATACCTCTGGGCCGCTACCTCTGCGACTTAGTCTTGTAATTATCTCCACGTTGCTACTGTTAGCGACGAGTGTTCATGTTGCTGCACAGACGCCGTCGATTTCTGTGCGTGATGTCTCCGTTGTTGAAGGAAATTCTGGCACGACGCAGGCGACGTTTGTCGTCGCGCTATCGGGTGCAGCGTCCCAGTCAGTTTCGTGTTCCTTTGCCACGTCAAACGGCACAGCGACGGCTGGTCCCGACTACACTGCCACGTCGGGGACAGTAACTTTCGCGCCTGGAGAAACCGAGAAACCAGTCGTGGTCCTCGTTAAGGGCGATACTGTCGATGAGGCGCAAGAGACGTACTTTCTTGATATCTCGAATGTCCAGAACGCAACCGTGAGCTCGAGCCGAGGGACAGGATTCATCGTCGACGATGATGGACCAACTATCAGTATCAACGACGTCAGCGTTACGGAAGGCAATTCCGGTACGAAAGCGGCCACCTTCACATTGACTCTTTCTGGTTCGAGTGTTGAAGCGATCGCAGTCAGGGCAATTACGAAACCGGGAACAGCAACTGCTTCGACTGATTACAGTTCCATTAACACGGTGGTTACCTTTCAGCCTGGCACAGTAACTCGCACTGTGGCTGTGTCGGTCATCGGCGACACTAACCTGGAGTCGAATGAAACGTTCTTTATAAATCTCACGGAGCCCTTCGGCACGACTATCGCGGACGGCGAAGGCCAAGGCACGATTATCGACGACGACATTCTGCTTGTGCTGGAGGAATCAGGTCCTGCTCCACAGCAGGCGGCAGCTTTCGAATCGTTGTTGTTTACCAGAGATCCGTTTCCGGTAAAGAGCATCGTCGACTGGTTGAATCTTCCGGCTGGTCAGAACACGCTGGTGATGATCTTTGCTCAGAACCTGAGATTGAATCAGGGGGAAACTGCATCGGCTGTGGTCGTGAATCTCGTGGATGGTAACAACCAAACTTTCGATGTGCCTGCCACGGACGTACGCGCAGTACCGAACGTTGCTTTAACCCAGGTGCTGTTCAGACTACCGAACACCCTGGCGCCGGGCACTTGCAAGGTAACGATCAAAGCACACGGGCAATCGAGCAATATGGGAACGATTCGAATCGCACCATAGTCAAAAACCGTCGCGTCGGCCCAGTAGTCTGGCAGTTCTTTTACCAATGGCGTCCGATGCGTTGTAGATCGTTCGCACGGGAAGTACACCTGCCAACCGGTGATCGCCAACGGCCTTCAGGCCGGCTGACGCCATACAACCGCATTGTGTACAGTCGGGTTTGCCGCCAAATTGGCAGGGAGTGATTTTGCTTTTCAGGTCGGCGGTAAAACTCAACGTCGTGCGTGCGAAGATACATTCGCTGGGCATTTGCGGTGGGTTGCGATATCCGGCGACGACCGAGTCAGGTAAATAAAGCTTAGGAAAAGCGCGTCGCAATTGGATGAGTTCCGTTAGCACTTGCGCGCGATCTTCAGACGAGAGTATTTCTTCAGCGGCCGCACCCACTTGTGGCGTAAACAGGCTAAACCAGATTTTCTTCACTTCCGCTTTTGCCGACCAAAATGACAGGAATTGCTCGAAGTATTGCGGCTTCGCAACCATTTGACGAGTGACGGTGCAATGTACGTTGATGCGGTGTCCCTCGATGTTCTTCAGAATGCGATCGTAGGTTGCAGGCTTGCGGCGAGCATTATGCTCGGGCTCCAAACCATCTATGGAAACCACCAGGTGCAAGTGTTTGATCTGCGACCACGCAGCCGGAATTTGCCGGACCGCGCTGGTGACGAGCTGAACGCCGATTCGCATCTCGCTTAAGCGCGGCAGCAGAACGTTCAGTTCGCGAAAGCGGACTAAAGGTTCGCCTCCGACAAGCGAGAGGTGCAGTGGCCGGTAGCGGTGTACGAGACTCAGGATGCCATCAATCAGGTCCTGGCCCTTGCGATCGGCGAGTGACCTTAAGGGACCAACTTCTCCGAGATGTTCAGGCTCATAAGCATAACAACCGGGACATCGCAGCGGGCATTCGCGTGTGATCTCGATCGAAAGCGACGGATAGTAGCCGCCTAGAATACGACCCCAAGCCCTAAACGCCTCAGCCTTATTCATACCTGCCCCTATGCTCGTTAACTTACTGAAACCCGGAAGTTGCCCTGAATTAGGCTCAGCCTACGCCGCTCTAGTATATATGTCAAATATGAAATATAGTCTGGATGAACAATATGCGTCGTAAATAACAAATACCGTTTTACGAAAGGACCTCGATGATTGAGATTCGTATCGATCGGCTACTTGAAGCACACGAACGAACGTTTTATTGGCTGGCGAAGGAGACAGGTATTAGTCATACGACGCTGTGGCGCTTGAAGAAAGGTAAGAGTCTGGGAATTAACTTCATCACGCTGGAAAAGCTATGTAAGGCACTGAATTGCCAGCCGGGTGATGTGTTCACGTTTATCGACCAGAAAAAGCAACGCGCGAAAAGAAACTGAAAATTCACGCGTCGGGCGGATCCGCATCCAGGTAAACCGATTTCCCTTGTGGTTGTTACGTGGAATTTTACGTAGTGTCACAATCTCAACGCCGAAGGCGTTTACTAATTTCAGCCCGGGGTTGGCACAACCCTCTGATCACAGTATGAGAAAGACTACTACGCTGAAAGCGTTCGCGAGGGAGAAGCGTCACTCGCCAATGCCTTCAGCATTGGTACGAATTATTCGTTTAGTCCCAGGGTTGGCGGAACCGCCAACCC
>DATNJO010000875.1:0-3352 GCA_035603895.1 Pyrinomonadaceae bacterium | reverse complement strand
ACGCAAACGGTGAAGACTGACGCGGATGGCGTTGCGCAGGTCAATTTCACGCCTGAAAAGGAAGGCTACTACCGCGTGGCTTGGGCGAGCAGTCAGGGCGCCGATCCGAAACGCGATCGTTTTCTACCGCTGGTCAAAGCGGAGACTTATGTTTTCGTGGCGACCAATATGACGACCGGGCTCGGTTATCGCAGTGGTGGTCTGGAAGTGGTCGTCGATAAAGACACGTTTCGTGCGGGACAAACCGCGCCTGTGATGATCAACGTGCCCGTGCAGGATCGTTACGTGCTGTTTAGCGTCGAAGGCGAAGACCTTTTCAGTTATCAAGTGGTCCATGTAACCGGCACCGCGAAACTAATCGAAGTTCCGATCGAAGAGAAACATATCCCGAACGTCTATCTGAGCGCGTCGATGGTGAGCGACACGAACTGGTTTGCCGACACTAAACAGGTCGTCGTGCCGCCGGTCCAACAGTTTCTTACGGTGGCGGTGAACGCCGATCGCGAGCAGTATCAACCGCGCGACGAAGGAACGTTGTCGATCACGACTAAAGATGCAGATGGCCGTCCGATCTCGACGGAGGTCGCTCTCGGTCTGGTTGATGAGTCGGTGAAATACATTCAGCAGGATTACGCCGGCGATCCGCGGCAGTTCTACTACGGCAGCAAACGGTCGCTGTTGGTCCAAACGCAAAGCACGCTCAATCAAAAATCTTACGCGCAATATCAAGTGGTCGATGGTGAATTGCGAGACGTCAAGCACGAAGCGCGAGGAAACGATAAAGACGAGTTCCGGAACGTTTCGGCTCCGCAGGTCGCTGCTGATGGTTCGATTAACGCTGCGCGCACCACCGTGCTCAGTGTCGGAGGCGCCGGCGGAGCACGTGGCGACTTCGCCTACGATTCGATTTCAGCGAAGACGGTGTCGGAACTTCCGCTAAATGGACGTGCGGCCCAGGAGTTGAGGCTGGAACCTGCACCCTCGCCTCCTCCCGGTCAGGAAGGTGCTGTTCAAGTGCGCAGTGATTTCCGTTCGACGATTCTTTGGTTGCCGGACGTGAAAACAGATGCGAATGGCGCCGCGAGTGTGAAGGTCAAATATCCCGATTCATTGACGACCTGGTCGGCAACCGCGCGAGCAGCCAGCACCGGTAATCAATTCGGTATCGGCAACTCAACGACGCGAACGAAGCAGCCATTGATCGTTCGCTTGCAAGCGCCGCGTTTCTTTGTTGTCGGCGATCAAGTGACTGTGTCGGCGGTTATCAACAACAACACCGATCAGACGATGCGTGTTGCGCCTGCCTTGCAGGCCGAGGGTCTGACGGTTTCCGGCGATTCGGCGCCAGTGGAAGTGAAGGCCAACAGCGAGATGCGCGTCGATTGGCGCGTTGATGTAACGCACGCGAGTGAAGCGCGGTTGAAAGTTGAAGCCCGCGGCGGGCAATACGCCGATGCGATGGAGAAACGATTCACGATCTTCGAGCACGGCATCGAGAAGTTTGTCTCTCGCTCGGGTAAGATGCGCGGAGACAGCGTCGCGATCAAGCTCGACATTCCGAAAGAGCGTCGCGCTGATTCGACAAACCTCACCGTGCAGATTGCACCGAGCATGGCTACCACGATGCTCGATGCACTGCCGTATCTCGTAGATTATCCTTATGGCTGCACGGAGCAGACGATGAGCCGTTTCCTGCCGGCAGTCATCACCGCAAAGACGTTGCGCGATCTTGGTCTGAAGCCCGAGACGGCGATGCACAAGATCTTCGGCGGGATCGAACAATCGAGTGCCGCGGCTACGCATCCGAGCGGCAAACACGATCTGAAAGAGCTCGAAAAGATCACGAAGGAAGGTCTCGAACGTCTATACGATTTCCAGCACGGCGATGGCGGCTGGGGCTGGTGGAAACAAGGTGAGAGCGATCACTTTATGACCGCTTACGTCGTATGGGGAATGACTCTCGCACGCCAGGCCGGCGTTGAGGTGAAGTCTGACGTCCTCGAGCGCGCCGTCGGTTTTCTCAATAAGGAACTGGTCGAAGAAGAGAATAGCTACGATGGACAGGCGTGGATGCTGCACGCGCTCGCCGTTTATCACAACGCGCAGAAGCGTGCGGAGGTCAGCAAGTTTCAGGACACTGCTTTCCGCAACCTCTGGAACAACCGCGACAAGTTGAATGCTTACACGCGCTCGCTGCTCGCATTGTCGGCGCACAACTACGGCTACCGCGAGCAAGCGAAGACGCTCATCGAGAACCTTCAGAACGGTGTGAAGATCGATTCACAGCCCGACACGTCGATCGTCCAGCGCGGTGCGCAGACTTCCGATCCGTCGGTAATCGGCACGGCTCACTGGGGCGAAGATGGAATTTACTGGCGCTGGTCTGATGGCGGTGTTGAAGCTACCGCGTTCGCACTGCGTGCACTGCTGGCGATCGATCCACAAAACAAGCTGGTCGAACCGGTGACGAACTGGCTGGTGAAGAACCGGCGCGGTGCGCAATGGAGCAACACGCGCGACACCGCGATCGTCGTGCTCACGCTCAACGATTTCCTGCGTACGAGTGGTGAGTTGCAACCCGTGATCGGCTATGAATTGTTGGTTAACGGAACCCCGGTAACCGCAAAACAGATCACTGCTGACGAGGCGTTGAGTGCGCCGAGCAGGTTTGCGATCTCGCGCGAGTTGATTCGCGACGGACAGAACGAGATCACGATCGTCCGCAAGAACGGCAGTGGCCCCTTGTACTTCTCGGCCGAGGCGGAGTTTTTCAGTCTCGAAGAACCGCTGAAGCCGGCGGGCAACGAGATCTTCGTGCGCCGGCAGTATTTCAAACTGGTGAACCATCCGACACTGCTCAAAGGCGTCGTGTCGGAACGCGTGCCGCTCGGCGACGGCGAGACGGTGAAGAGCGGCGATCGCATTGAGGTCGTGCTCACGGTCGAAGCGAAGAACAACTATGAGTATCTGTTGTTTGAAGATCTGAAACCGGCGGGACTCGAAGCAGTGCAGATTCGCAGCGGTGAGAGCTTGTACATCAAGCAGTTAAAATCGGGTGGCGGATTTACTGGAAACGTGCGTTGGGTCTATCAGGAGCTTCGCGATCGGAAAGTCGCGCTGTTCGTCGATCGACTGCCTGAAGGTATTTGGCAGGTGAGTTACGAAATGAGAGCCGAAGCGCCGGGCACGTTCCATGCGTTGCCCGTGCTGGGCCATGCGATGTACGTGCCGGAGATTCGCACTAATGGTGCTGAGTCACGCATGCGCGTCGTCGACTAACAGGGATTTAAGAAATCCGTGTTACCGGATCTCTTCGAGGCGAGCCTTGGCTTCCTGGATCATAGCCTTGACC
>DATNJO010000874.1:0-6356 GCA_035603895.1 Pyrinomonadaceae bacterium | reverse complement strand
GAAGAAGACGATCCGCATCAAGCCGGTTGAGTATGGCCCAGTAGTCGTAACCGATGATGGGAGCCACGTTTATAACCTCGGACTCGAAGGTGCACTTACCCACTGGAATGTCAGCACCCGTAAAGCTACCAGCAGCGTTCTCGGCAGAATTCGCGAAAACCACACGCGCGTCGATTTCATGACGCTGGCAAATGATGACCGCTGGTTGGTAACCGCGGGAAACCATCACGACGTCGGTATTTTCAATCGCACGACCGGCCGGTTAGTGTTCTACACGCAAGTCGGAGGCGCTGCGTTTTACGTCGAGAATGTGTGGATCAAAGGTAAACGTATGATCGTCACGACCGACACAGGCGTGATGTACGACGGCTTTCTACAATGATCGTTTACCAGCGCAACTTAATGTTCCCACGCGGCGGTCTTCAACGCCCAAACGCTCCGCGGATATTTCTGCCGAAACAGCGCCGGTAACTCGCCCAACACAGTGTGGTCGTTCGTTGTTTTGTAGTGACTGACGCCTTTCCAATAAAGCGCTTCAGGCGCGGCATGCGAGTTTGGATAACGTTCGAGCACCTCACTGTATCGTTGTTCCGCGTCAGCCCATTTTTTACTCATGAACGCAACGCGCGCGAGACCGAGTTCCAACTGCGCTCGAAACTCGTCTCGTGGTAGATAACCGTCGATACGAAAGCGTTCTTTGCCGTTCGGATCGAGTATCACCACGGATGGCGTCCAGTTGGAATCGAAGCGATGGAAGTAAGTGGGATGCTCTTTGATGTGTGCTTCGAGAGGTACGAAGTTTTCGTTGATGAAGGTAGCGGTTTCGTCGTGGCTGTACGATTCGGCCTCCAGCCGAACACAAGCGCCTCAGGCAGGAGCAGCGCTGAAATCGATCAGCACCGGTCGTTTACTGGTCTTTGCTTCCGCGAGCGCCGCGTCGGCGTCTGTCATCCAGTTAACTTTCATGTTCTTTGTCCTTGGTTAAGAACCAGCTCAATGATTAAACGGGCAGGCCCCGGAGGACCTACCCGCTACATGTTTTTGTGTACGGCAGAGCAAATCAGTGATGATGTGCGTTACCTTTTGACGGGCTTGCCGGCGCCGCTTTCCCTGCTGGCGCATGAACCTCGACCACTGTGCGCATCCACGGGTGAATGCAGCACTGGAACTTATGCGATCCGACCGGGAGTTCGGCGCTTCCCGCTGTCGGGCCTTCCTCAGTTCCGCCAGCCGGGATGAAGACGATCGCCGCGAAGTTCAGGCACTCGGGCGCCGGAACGGGGTTACCGGAAATGCCATTCAGATCCGGGATAAATCCGCCGCCAAACTGGGCTACTTCAGTAAAGGTATGCACCTCGCCACCGCGATTCTCGATGAGTGTCGGGCGGCCGACGTTGAGCAGCATATCGCTTGGTTGATTGCGCCACTTGTGCGCGTCCTGGGTTGCTTCGAGTTCCGCGATGAACTCGTCAAAGGTGGTGTGGCCGTTACCGACGCAGGCGCCGTCGCCGAGCACCGCGTTGAAGCTGACGGGCTCACAGTCGTCTAACAAGCGGATCTTTTTATCGCCTTGAACGGCGGCGTTTGTGGTGAGACTCAGCGTGGCCATGGCCGTAAGCGCCAGCCAAACCACCACGTGAATCGTTAAGCTTCGCTTCATTCTGAAACCTCCTTGTCCTTTCCCCTCCCTAGCTGGTTTTGGGTGAGGTGGGCTGACAAATCGAAATGTTGGGATAGCGTCGCAAGCGTATACACCGCGGGTGTGAGGATGTCAATGAAATTTAGTCTAACGATTTAGTTCTGTGGTTATTAGTAGAAGTAGCGCCTAGAGTTCCTCGGACAGCGCGACGATGATGCCCGCCGGGCCTCGCATATAGCAGAGCCTGTACTTGTCCTCGTACTGAACCACCTCGCCGATGAGTTCGGCGCCGTTCGCGCGCAAGCGGGTCACAGTGTCGTCGAGATCGTCGACCGCGAACATGATCTGCCGGAGGCCCAGCACGTTCGGCGGGGCAATTGCCGGCTCGGCCCTGACCAGCTCCGGGTTGCGAAACTTCGTCAGCTCAACCCGTCCGTGGCCGTCCGGGGTCCGCATCATAGTGATGTTAACCTGGACGCCTTCGAGCCCGTTGAGGCGATCCACCCAAGCGCCTTCGACCGGCATCTCGCCTTCACGCTCCATACCGAGGGTAGAGAAGAAGGCAACGGCGGCTGGCAGGTCGTCGACGATAACGCTGACATGGTCCATTCTCTTGATCGTCATGTCCCTAGTTTACAAGGGCAAGGCGCGACGTCCAAGTTGACTGTTCTCACGAGTTGGATGTCCAATAGAACAGGTCAGCCGGAGAAAATTATGAAGCAAATGGGAGCCAAGCTAACGTTAAGGATTGCGCTTAGCATTGCTGTCGTAACAGCATTCGCTCTGGTGTGCGCAACAGCAACTGCACAATCGAATGCAGCTCGCGCGAGGGAACACTTTGAACGTGCCATGTCATATCGCGCGGCAGGCGATCCCAGAGCTGAAGAAGAGTTTAAGCAAGCGATCGCGGATCGTAACGGCAAATATGCGGAGGCTTGGAACGGACTCGCCTGGTATTTGGCCGACGAACTGAGGTTTGAAGAAGCAGCCGCACGCACCGGACGTAGGACTGAAGCAATCGCTGCTTATCGTGAGTATTTGTCTATACGCCCGAAAAGCGCGGCCCATTACGACGGTGAGATTGAGAAGTCAATCAAGCTGCTCGAAGATAGCTTTTCTCCGCTTGCATCCCAAAGCACTAATAACCAGGAGAATAGGACAACCGGCAAAGGCGATGAGCAGGTGCCATGCAGGCGCATTAAGGATCCCGATAGCACTAACTCCAATCCTCAGCTCCTATGTGCTCCTCCAAAAACATTGCGCGTCGACAATAGTGCGACGGAATCAAATATTGTCGACCTGAGAGTCCTAATCAACGAAAAGGGACGGGCAATAGTGGTCCAGCCGATCTCAGGAAATCCCGCGCTATATGATCAAGCGGTGAAGCTAATAAAAGGAAAGAGATTCAAGCCAACAGTGCGGTCCGGACGGAAATTAAAAACTGAAATGATAATCAGAGTAGTGACCACTCCCGCCGAGGCGGACGCAAATTAAAACTAAAAGATCAGTGAAGCACTCGCAAAGGTCAATGCGCGAGTGACACATGCCGCCGAATTGCTCGGAGTAAATTATCAGCGGCTCGCTGACATCATCGAAACCCGGCACCCGGACTTGCTCAAGAAACGAACACCGGTGCGCCGCCGCCGGAGAAGGTAAGAGGCCGGAATGTTTAGTTCTGCGCGATGGGCACGCGGAATGCGGCCATCTCCTCGCTGTTGCGCACCAGCAACACGTCGCGGACGAGCACCGGATGATTCCACGTCTTGCCCTGGATTGCGGGCAGTTTCGCGATTTCGGTGAACTGGTCGGGGGTAGCGCGAACTAGCGCGAGCTCGCCGTCTTCTGAAAGCACTAACAACAGATCCTGATCGGCGAGCAGAACGAGTTGTCCGTTGCCGTAACGTCCGCCTTTCCACTTGCGTTGCCCGTCTTTGAGATCGATACACGAGAGGATGCGCCCGTCGAAACCAAACGCGTAACCGTTGTGAATCACGAAGTCGTTGAAGTAAGGCTTGAGTGCGTTTGACGTCCAACGCTCTGCGACTGACCAACCGCCGGCGTTGTAAGTGACGGCGAGACGGCGTGCGCCGTTTTCCTGACTCGTGATCAGAATGTCGCCCTCGGGAGTTACGGCTGGTTGCACGATGCTGTTCCCGCCCCACGGGTGCTGCCAGAGCTGTTTGCCGTCCGCGGGCGTGATGCTTATCGCGCCTGCTCCGCTCATGAGCACGATCTGAGAGACGCCGTCGATCGATACCAAATGCGGCGAGCTATAGCTGCCACCTGCTTTTGGTCCAAGCCAGCGACGATTGCCGGTCGCCGCGTCGTAGCCGGCAAGTTGTCCCGACGCCGCTACGATCACCAGATCGCCGATCACCAAAGGCGAACTGGAAAAACCCCAGAAAGGTGTTTCTGTGCTGGTGTCAGACGCGACGTTGCGCGTCCACACGACGGCGCCACTGTTTGCATCGAGCACGTTCAGAATGCCCGTCGCGCCAAACGTGTAGACGCGGCCATTGCTGAGTGTCGGAGTTGCGCGTGGACCAGCGCCGGCATTCGACTCGAAGAAGCGCGCGGAATCACGATGCGACCAAACCGGTTGGCCGGTCGACATCTTGTAACAAGCGACGACTTCGTTGTCGCCACGTTGTTCCTGCGTGTAGAACAGATCGCCGTCAACCGCGAAAGAGGACCAGCCTGGTCCAACCGGACGGCGCCAGAGTTGCACCGGTGGCGAGGCGGACCAGTCAGTGTTTATTTTCGAGCGTCGAACAACACCATCGCGCCCTGCGCCACGAAAGCCTGGCCAGTCAGCAGCTCTTTGAGTACTGGCGACGACCGGGTTTACTGATGGAGTTGCGGAGGGCGTTGTTGAAGCAGATGGCGAAGGCGCTGGCGCGACGGTCGTTGTTGTTGTTGAAGGTGCCGTTGTTTGGTCTTCCTGCGTTTGGGCCAGGAGTCGTTCTTCAGAACTCGCGCTCCAACGCCAACCGAACGTCGCTTGGTGATCGCCGTTGATACCGTTCTGTCGTATTAGCAACCAACCACCGCACGCGATCAAGATCGTTGCGGCCCTGGTCGCATGGCGCAATCGGTCGGTGAGTCGACGCGTGAGCACGGCCCACAACACGAACGCCAGCGAGAGGAAGGGAACCGCATAGCCTAACAGCCACGCGACCCACATCGATTCGTGCCGCAACAACCAGATCGCGCCGAGTGCCAGCACCATCAACGCGAGGCCGCCCAAACGTTCCCGCCATTTCGCGCGACTAAAGAACGCCCACCAAACGATCAGCAGGATGGTGAAGCCAAACGACACCATCATGCCCAGCCCAAAACCATCGATACCGGGAATGACTGCTTTGATTCCGAACCGGGCCGTCCATTGCAGCACGACGAGAACGATGCCGGGCCACACTCGTAGCAATCTCTGGGTAGTTTCCCCGCTCTGGGTGGAAGTCATGCGGGTCTATACTCCGCCCGCGCGCGGTTTGTTTCATTGTTGTTGACAGGATTACAGAATTCACAAGATGGTTTTCTACTTCTTGTAAATCATGTTAATCCTGTCCACAGAGAAGGTGTCGCCCTGGCGCATGTCGCCGGTTTCGTAGCCGCGACGGAACCAGCGCAGGCGTTGTTCTGAGGTGCCGTGAGTGAATGAGTCCGGCATTACGCGTCCGGTGGCTTGCCGTTGAAGACGATCGTCGCCGACTGCACTCGCTGCACCTAACGCTTCTTCAATATCACCAGCATCAAGCATCCCCTGATTCTGCACGTAGCGCGCGAACATGCCGGCGAAGAAGTCGGCTTGCAGCTCCAGCCGGACGGAGAGTTCATTGGCCTGACGTTCACTCCCGCGCTGTTGCAGCGCCGTGACGCGATCGGAAATGCCGAGTAGCTTCTGCACGTGATGGCCCACTTCATGCGCGACGACATAAGCTTGTGCGAAATCGCCGGGCGCGTTGAAACGCTGGCGCAGTTCCTCATAGAACGAAAGATCGATGTAAACCTTCTCGTCGCCCGGACAGTAGAATGGACCAATCGCCGCACCCATGTTGCCGCACGCAGTTGGAACCTGATCGGTGAAGAGCACGAGCGTTGGTTCGCGATACTGTCTTCCGTTCTGACGAAAGATCTCGCCCCAAACGTCTTCCGACTTTGCCAGCACAACACCAACGAATTGTTTCAGCTCTTCTTCTTCAGCGTTCTGCGGACGTGAGGTTTGGACTTGTGACGGCTGGTCGGTCGGAACCTGCTCCAGAAACTGTCGCGGATCGGCGCCGAAGAGCAACGCGATGACGATCACCAACAACGTACCGAGTCCACCGCCAACCGCAACCTTTCCTCCGGTTAGACCACGACGGTCCTCGATGTTCGTGCTTTGCCGTTCTCCTCGCCAACGCATAGTTGTCTCTCTCCTCCGCGTGTGTTTTTCCGCAGAGGAGAGTTACAAGACTATGTGTCAGCGAAACGATCCTTTGATGGATTTTTAGTCACTCGCGCGCGTGGTGGATTCCTCCGGCACCACTTCGAGGTCCAACTTTTGTGTGCCTCGAATGACCGCGAGCGTTGACTTGTGACCAATGCGTTCCTCGGTCAGCAGCTTGTGCAGATCGTCTATGCCGGCGATCGGCCGCTCGTCAAAACCGACAATAATGTCGCCTTCTTGCAGTCCTGCTTTTCTTGCCGGACTGTTCTCTTCAAACGAGACCACCAG
>DATNJO010000873.1:0-2157 GCA_035603895.1 Pyrinomonadaceae bacterium | reverse complement strand
CAGTTTTGTGGCTTGAGAATGATCGAGAGTCGTGTCCAAAGGAACTGCTGTACAGCCTGCCGCGATGATGCCGAGAAAAGTCGCGACCCAACGCGGACTGTTATCTGCAATCAGCGCGACTCGCGCTCCATGCTCCAGCTTTTGTTCCAAAAGCCAGCGGCCGACAGCCTCTCCCATGCGCAACAGTTCGGTATAGGTGTAAGTCTCGACGCTATCGCGACGCTGGATTTCCACTGCCACATTGTTGGGCCAACGTTCGGCGGTCTCGCGAAAGCCTTCGTAAAAGGTCGGCATGGATCAGTTGGACGTTGATTGGGTGAGCGAAGCTTCCGGTAAGGCGAAAGTAACGAGCACGTTGCGCACAAGCGTTGCCAGAGCGTCCACATGTGGAGCGGTTAACATAGTGGCATGATCGCCCGGCACGTCGTGGATCTCGGTCATCATTTCCGGCGCGCGGTGGTAAGCGGTTTCTGTTCTGACCAGGACCATCTTCGCTTGTGGGGGCGGCGCATCGTAATTAACTGCGAGCCGTACGTTATGTTCGTAGCGGCGCACCTGATCCGCGATCGCCTGGCGCGAGGCGGGATCGGCAATGGCCTTGAGCACCAAATCAAGATCGTTGTCGCCATGATCTGCAAGAGCGTTGTCCAGCAGCGCCAAATCCGCACCGGTCAGATATTCGCGCGCGATTTCGAATAACAGTCCGCCGCGCTCGCCGCGTCCGTTGCTGGTTAAAGAAGATGGCGGGCGATGAATCTCGTCGAGCAGTAGCAAGCCGGAAACTGTTTCTCCGCGCCGCTCGAGTTCGAGCGCCATCGCGCGCGCTATAGTTGCCCCAAAGCTGTAACCGCCCAACGTATACGGACCGTTCGGACTAACGGTCTTCATCGCCGCAATGTAGCGTGTGGCGAGTTCTTCAACTGAAGTACCGTTCTCAGTTTGACGAATCGCGGTAATCGGGAAGTCGAGACGTCGCGCCAGTTCGAGAAAACACTCAACACCGCCACGCGCCGGATGCACGAGGAAAAGTGGCGCCGCGTCGCTCTCCTCATTGCCGTTCAGTGTGACTAAAGCAGCATCGGGCAACGCCATATCGGAATTGTTGCGCAGGTACTCGGCGAGCGCGACGACCGTTGGATAGCGATTCAAGATCGTCACCGGCAATCGAACCTGAAGGCGTTGCTCGAGCAAGTTGACCAAACTCAGAAACTCCACCGAGTCGAGAATCACTTGATCGGCCAGCGGGATGTTCCGATCGACATCACAGCGAGTAACTTCACAAATAGCTGCGTGGATTAGATCTTCCGTGCTGGCCACACCGGTTTGCCGCGGAAGAGGATACGACGCGGTTTGGACCAGCTCATTCGCACCGTTCTCGACGTAGAGCGGCTTCAGCGTTCCTTCCATCCAGCGCGTGCGGCACGCGTTGCGACGCAACTTTCCGCTCGTTGTTTTGGGAATCGTGCGAGCCGGAAGAAATGCGACCGTACCAATGTGCACGCCTTCCTGCTTCATCACTTCACGACGGATGGCGACTGCGATGTTGGCGTAGTCGCCATTGTCGTACCGTCCTTTGCGGAGTTCCGCGCAAAGAATTAACGACTCTTCTGCTGTCGAGTTATCAGTAAAGAGCGCGGAGCAACCCGGACGCAACGTGCGCGAAGCGGTTTCAGCAGAGCGTTCGATGTCCACGGGATAGATGTTGCGGCCGCGCAGAATGATCAGATCCTTCAAACGGCCAGTGATGAACAACTCGCCGTGATGCATGAACCCTAAGTCGCCAGTGCGCAACCACGTGCGATCGTCATCATGACCGTTATTACCCTTGATGCGCGCTTCAAACACCGCTTTGGATATTTCGGGCTCGTTGTAGTAGCCGCGCGCTTTGCTCGGACTCGACACCCAAATCTCACCGACGTCTTCGGGACCACAACGTCCACACGTGTCGGGATCGACGATGGCAACGTGTACGTTGTTTCCGGGTTTGCCGCAGCCGACCACGCGATGATCGCCAAGCCGCAAACGATGGCGCAATGTAAGTTCGTTCTTGTCGAGATGGTAGAGACGCGAGCCACCGAGCGTCACGGCGACTACGTGTTCGGCGAGACCGTACGCGGGAAAGAAGGCGCGCGCGTCAACACCGGACACGGCAAAGCC
>DATNJO010000872.1:0-9648 GCA_035603895.1 Pyrinomonadaceae bacterium | reverse complement strand
CACTGGCGCGTTACTCGGTGCCTTACAGTTACCGTGGATTTAAGGCTCTGACGGCCCAGCGACGTGGAGTAGCTGCGTTACTCCTTTACTCCGATCCCGCTGATGATGGATTCAAGAAGGGTGATGTGTTTCCGTGGGGACCTTGGGGCCCGGAAAGTCATCTGCAAAGGGGCGGCATCGTCTACGACTTTAATCTGCCCGGCGATCCACGTACACCGGGCTGGGCTTCGGTTCGCGGAGGTCGTTTTCTTCCTGCCGAGTCAGCCGTGTCGATGCCGACCGTTGCCGCGGCGCCGATGTCTTACAAAGACGCGCGACTTCTTTTGGAGAAAATGACCGGACCTGATGTTCCGGCCGAATGGCAAGGAGGATTGCCGTTCACTTATCGACTTGGTCCAACGTCAGACAAGCTTCATCTGGTTATCGAGAATGACAAGAAAGTGCGTTCAATCTGGAACGTCGTGGGTCGCTTACGCGGGTCCGAACGTCCGAATGAGTGGGTTGTTCTGGGAAACCATCGCGACGCATGGGTCTTCGGAGGAGTTGATCCGAGCAGTGGCAGCGCGACTTTAATGGAAACCGCGCGGGCATTTGGAGAACTCAAGCGAAACGGCTGGAAGCCGAAACGCACACTGATTTTTGCGTCGTGGGATGCGGAGGAATTTACTCTTACCGGAAGTACTGAATGGGGCGAGTTGGAAGCCGAACGACTCCAGGCAGGAGCACTTGCTTATCTGAATGTTGATAGTTCGAGTTCGGGTAATAACTTCACAGCCGCTGCCGTGCCTGCGCTTGCCGGCTTCCTGCGTGACGTCGCTCGTGATGTTCCCGATCCAAGCGGCGGATCTATTTATGACGTGTGGCTCCGTCAAAACAAAGACGCCAAAGAGCCGGAGGTAACAACACGACTTGGATCCGGTTCGGATTACACAGTCTTTCTTAACTTCCTGGGATTACCGGTTGCCGATCTTACGTTCGATGGACCATACGGTGTCTATCACTCGATTTACGACAGCTTCACTTGGGTCGATCGCGTTGGCGATCCGGGCTACTACTATCACGCAGCGATGGGAAGATACTGGGCCGTCGCTGCCCTGCAACTCTCCGAATGCGATTATGTGCCCCTTGACTACGCCGCTTATGCACAGGAGGTGCAGCGCTATCTCGACGAAACCGAAACTGCTGCGCGCCAGCTAGGAGTCAAAGTTGATCTCAGTCAGGTTCGTGACGCTGCAAAGGTTTGGGAGAAGAACGGCCGCATGGCACTCGAAGTCGCGCACAAAGCTGTCGAAGCAGGCGACATGGCTCGGGTGGAGCGCGTACACAGAGGATTGATGAAGGTTGAGCGTGCGCTTCTGGATCCTGAAGGACTCGCCGGTCGACCGTGGTTCAAGCATTTGATCTACGCTCCTCGACCTACCTATAAACCGTTGATCCTTCCCGCACTCACCGAAGCAATCGAGGCTCGAGATCAAGCGCGCGCGAAAGTAGAAGTCGAGCGACTCACTCGCGCTCTCAAGCGCGCGGCGTCGGCAATTGAACCAGGTGTTTAGTTCAACTCCATTATCACCTCATAAAGAAACTGTAGAGCGAAACCAAGATTTTCTACCGACACGCGTTCATCGTCGCCGTGGGAACGGTTCAGTTCTCCGTCGTCCAACTTGAAAGGCTCAAAGCCGTAAGCGGTGATGCCGAGAGGACGAAACTTGGCACTGTCAGTCGAGCTTGTCAGCATCGTCGGGATCACCGGCACACCCGGATCACGCCGTGCTGCGACTGTGCGAATAGCCTGCATCAGGACCGTATCGGCGCTTGATCCCGTAGGCGTTGATCCTTCTAGCGTTTCGATCTCCAATGCCGGATCGTTGAGCACTCGGCGCAGCGTCGCGATAAAACCTTCAGGTGTTTCGCCAGGAAGAAGGCGAGCATCGATTTGCGCCCAGGCCACACCGGGAATGACGTTGACTTTATCGCTACCTTGCAAGCCGGTGATGGTAAAAGTGTTTCTCACTTCAGCATTGAGAGTGCTGTCAGTTAAGAGTCGCTTCCGCAACGTTGGATTCTTGAGCGCTCTTTCAAGGTTTGAGTACGCATTTCTTAGGACGGGATCGGTTTGCTGTTGCGTTCTCATCCGGTAACCTTCCGCGACCGCAGGCGAAACTTGAATCGGAGTCTCCCATCTGCGCAGCCGCTCGAGTGCTCGAAGCAAACGATCGACGGAAGAATCTGCCAGCGGGATTGAGCCGTGCCCGGTCGGGCCTTTCGCAACGATCCTGAGCCAAAGCGCCGCCTTTTCCATCACATCGACGCCGTATTGCTGTACCTTGCCATCCTTCACATAAACCACATCGCCTTCGTTCAGGAGAAACTCGGCGCTGCGAATCAGCTCGGGATGCTTTTCGATGATCGAAGTGGCGCCTGTACCACCTGCTTCTTCGTCCGCAACGGCCAACAGGATCAGATCGCGTTTCAGCGGAACATTGAGCCGCTTTAGTAAACGCATCAACGTCACGTGAACTGTAGCCGTGCCTTTCATGTCGATGGCTCCGCGCCCGTAGACAAAACCGTCGCGTAGCTCGCCACTGAAAGGAGGTACGGACCAGCGTTGCGGTTCGGTCATTACAACGTCAGTGTGGCTCAGCAGGATCAGCGGCCGCCGGCTGCCATCACCTTTGATGCGGGCGTAGAGATTCGCGCGCCCCGGTGCTACGTCGAGCACTCGAGTCTCAATCCCATCCGACTCAAGGAGCTTTTGCAGGTGCAAGGCTACCGCACGTTCGTTACCCGGAGGGTTGGTAGTGTCGATTCTGATCAGCTCCTGCAACAGTTGAACCGCTTCAGCACGGACGCTGGTCCAATCGATCTCGGTTGCGCGACACGTAGGACCAGCGAGAAGCAAGAGCACAACAAGAAAGGAAAGCCGAATGTACATATCCACAGATTACACAGATTAATAAAATCTGTGTAATCTGTGTAATCTGTGGATGAACAAACCAAAATCATGACGATGGATGAAGCCATCCGCCGGTTTGTGCACGATGGCGATGTGCTTGTCATCGAGGGTTTCACCCATCTCATCTGTTTTGCTGCTGCGCACGAAATCATTCGTCAACGACGACGGGATCTAACCGTCTGCCGACTCACGCCCGACGTGATTTACGATCAATTAATCGGAGCCGGTTGCGTACGTCGACTCGTGTTTAGTTGGGCGGGAAATCCAGGCGCTGGTCCACTTTATGCTCTCCGTAGAGCTGTCGAACAGTCCATTCCCAATTCAATCGAACTCGAAGAATACTCGCACTTTGGCATGGTCGCGCGTTTGACTGCCGGCGCGGCGAAACTGCCTTTCTATCCGTTGCGAAACTACATGGGCAGCGATCTTCCTCGCGTCAATCCCTTGATCAAGACAATCGCTTGTCCGTTCACGGGAGAAGAACTGGCCGCGGTGCCGGCGTTGAATCCTGACACAGCGATCATTCACGCTCAACGCGCCGACGAGAATGGTAACGCGCAGATTTGGGGATTGATTGGTGTGCAAAAGGAAGCTGCCTTCGCTTCACGAAGGACGATCGTGGTCGCTGAGGAGATTGTTTCGGAAAGTGTGATTCGCTCCGATCCAAACCGAACGTTGATTCCGGGATTGATCGTTAGCGCCGTGGTGCACGAACCATTTGGCTGTCATCCTTCTTACGCGCAAGGCTTTTACGATCGCGACAACGATTTTTATGTTCGCTGGCGCGACATTTCGAAAGATGAAGTGTCGTTCAATAGATACCTGGAAGAATGGGTATACGGGCTGCGCGATCGCGGCGAGTATGTCAGGCGTATGGGCGCTGACATCGATCGTCTGAAAGCGCGACCTGATTACTGTGAGCCAGTCAACTATGGCTATTGAAGAACAACATTTCAGTCTGAAAGAGTTGATGGTGTGCCAGGCTGCACGTCAGCTACGGGATGGCGAAGTAGTTTTTGTTGGGATTGGACTACCGAATCTCGCCTGTAACCTGGCTCGCCGCCTGCACGCACCACAACTCGTACTCATCTACGAATCAGGTGCGGTGGGCGCCGACCCTAAACGTTTACCAATTTCAATTGGCGATCCGTCGCTTGTTACCAACTCGCTTGGCGTCTTTTCGATGTTTGATGTGTTCAGTTTCTACCTGCAAGGCGGACTCATCGACGTGGGATTTCTGCAAGGCGTTCAGATCGATCGATTCGGTAATCTCAACACAACTGTCATCGGAGACTATCAGCATCCGACAGTGCGTTTGCCGGGTAGTGGTGGCGCCTGTGAGATTGCGATTCTGGCAAAGCGAGTCTTTGTTATTGCGCTGCAAAGCAAACGATCTTTTCCCGAGCGCGTGGACTTCGTTACGTCTCCCGGATTTGTCGCCGGACCAGAAGGGCGGCACGAGTTGGGCATGCCGGGAGGTGGTCCAGCAATGGTCATCACGGATTTAGGGTGCTATGAATTTTCTGACGGTGAGATGGTGCTCACTTCACTGCATCCGGGCTGCACAGTTGAACAAGTAAGAGAGAACACCGGCTGGGACGTACGCATTTCACCGCAACTGACAACAACCGCGGTCCCAAGCGATGAAGAGTTGCGTATCCTTCGCGAGGACCTGGACCGCTCACGTTTGTTTATTTAGTGGAAACAAACGAAAGGGCAAAAGACCTTCGCCTTCTGCCCCTTATCTTTCCCAACGAAAATCCCGTCAACTAATTATCCGGTTACCGGGGTGATGCGTTGCTATTTGGACTGCTGTTCGCGTTGTTCGAGTTTATGGGACGAACGCCTGAAGTGTTCTGATTCCCATTATTGTTTTGCACTACGCCTACATTCGCAGGTGCAGTGTTCGAGTTCAGGTTCGAATTCGCGGAGTTGTTGTTGGAGGTGCTGCTGCAACCGCCAAGGCCAACCACTGCAAGCAGACACATAACGACTAAAGTTCGCTTCATCCTATTCCTTCCTTCGAGGCGTTTGTTTAGCGATAAACCTGTTCGCCGCGATTTCTCTTCCAATCTTCCTCGAAGTAAGCAGCGTCTTCAGGATTACGCGGTGTTACGCCCATCATGATTCCGCCCTTCTTGATTCCTTCTTCGTAATTCTTGACGCGTTCTTCCGGTATGCCTGCGCCGACGAGCGCACCGATCAAACCACCTGTGGCGCCACCTGCGCCGGCTCCGGCTAAACCTGCTGCGATTGGACCAGCGATAAGTAAACCCAGTCCTGGTAAAGCTAAGGTAGTTCCGATCGCCGCGATTGCGGCCAACGTTGCTCCCACTGCGCCACCGATCGCCGCGCCAGTTCCGGCGCCTTCAAGCGCCTTGCTGCCGAGTTCAGTTTCACGACCGTCGTCTGTGAAATGTTTCTTTCGTGTTTCGTCCGACATAACGAGGTTGACGTCATCTTGTCCGTAACCTCGATCGGCCATGGAGCCGTACGCGCGCTCTGCGCTTTCCCTGTCTGGGAACAGTCCGGTAACCATGCCTGATTGTGCGGTTCTTGATGCTGATGTTTCTGCCATAATTCTCCCTTTGACTAAATGATTGCTGTTAAGTGAGTGAGTCTTTCGATTTCTACATCACTTGATTAATTACGTACTTCCATACCTGCAACTTTAGAGCCGCCCCCATTGGCTAACTTTCTTCATAAAGCAGGCTCACGCTCCCAATGACGATGCCGGGTGATCGATCTTACGAATTGATCCCCAAGGCTTTTGACGTAACCCTCACGACTAGCGACGAGTCCCGGTCGAAATTCAAACTTGTCAGTTCGAGAAATCTCATCAGCAGCAGTCACAATGCCGGCAGACGCAAGCAGTTCGACGCCTGCTCCGTTGGCAGCGATCGTCTTGCAATGCTTGTAAGCCTCCATCAAAAAGTTAGCGGCCTCAGGTTCCGCCTTGAGCGATGCCACGCTGGCTTCTCCGTCGGGAACATAAAAGGCGTCGAACAAAACTGATGAGCCGGTTAGAAAACTAAAATCTGCCTTGACCTCCGTGCCATTCGCTCCTGTCAGAACCCCGAGCCGCGGCGCAACAGTCACCACCACGGCGCCAGCCGTCAATAACGTCTGCTTCATATCCAGGAGGGCAGCGTCGTCGAATCCATCCGAAATGAGAAAGGCAATTTTGCGTGTCTTGATCGTATCGTTCGGAAAATTAGGATTGTCGATCATTCGCAATGCCGGTGACGGTTCCATCTCAATCGCACGCTTCGGTTGGACCTTCTTTGGATCGACATCACCGGGTACGCTCATGTTTATTGGCTTTTCCAGCTTGGCGGGAATAGCTGAACCGAGTCCTTCGGCGACTTTGTTGGCGAGCACTTTGTCGACCTGGGCCAACAGAAACAACATTCGCTCTCTAATCGGAATCGTTTCGACTTTGCCCAACTCAAAGCGTAAAGCCTTGATGATGTGAAGCTGTTCAATTTCAGACTGGCTATTAAAGAAGAGCGCCGCCTGACTGAAGTGATCGTGAAAGCTGGGACTACGCTCGCGAATTTTCCGCGCGTCGATCCTTTCGGCATAACTTGCAAAACCACTCATGTCAGATCCCGCCTGAAACGGACAACCGCCTCTGAGGCTGTTGGGTTCATAACTTGTCTGGCCGCGATTTACTGTCTGTCGCATGTAGCCATCGCGCTGGTTGTTGTGCAGCGGAGCGATTGGCCGGTTGATCGGGAGTTCATGGAAGTTTGGTCCACCCAAGCGAATCAACTGTGTGTCGAGATATGAGAAGAGACGGCCTTGCAGCAGCGGATCGTTCGTAAAATCAATTCCCGGCACGACGTTGCCGGTGTGAAAGGCCACCTGCTCAGTTTCCGCAAAGAAGTTGTCAGGATTGCGATTCAGAGTCATCTTGCCGATACGGCGTACGGGGACGATCTCTTCCGGAATGATCTTGGTTGGATCGAGCAGGTCAAAATCAAAACTGAATTCATCTTTCTCCTCGACGATCTGAACGCCGAGCTCCCACTCGGGATAATCGCCATTCTCAATCGCTTCCCACAGATCGCGCCGGTGAAAGTCAGGATCCTTACCCGAAATCTTTTGCGCTTCATCCCAGAGAACCGCGTGCAAACCGAGCAACGGCTTCCAGTGGAACTTCACGAAACGCGCCTTCCCCCTATCGTTAATGAACCGGAAAGTATGAACGCCGAAACCTTCCATCATTCGCAGGCTTCTGGGGATCGCGCGATCTGACATGACCCACATGATCATGTGCATTGATTCAGGCATCAACGAGATGAAGTCCCAGAAGGTATCGTGGGCCGACGCAGCCTGCGGTATTTCGTTGTGTGGTTCGGGCTTTACTGCATGGATCAGATCGGGAAACTTGATCGCGTCCTGAATAAAAAAGACCGGAATGTTATTGCCAACCAGATCGTAGTTTCCTTCTTGCGTGTAGAACTTCACCGCGAAGCCGCGTACGTCGCGTGCAAGATCGGTTGAGCCTCGAGATCCTGCGACTGTAGAGAAGCGAACGAAAACAGGAGTCTTGACCGACGGGTCTTGAAGGAAATTCGCCTTCGTGTACTGGGCCATCGATTCATACACCTGAAAATAGCCATGCGCTGCTGAGCCGCGTGCATGCACGACGCGTTCGGGAATGCGTTCGTGATCGAAGTGCGTGATCTTTTCGCGAAGAATGAAGTCTTCTAACAGCGTTGGACCACGATCACCTGCTTTGAGCGAGTTCTGATTATCGTTTACGCGAACGCCTTGATTGGTAGTAAGAAATTCGCCGGCAGACTCTTCGAGATTCTTCGCCAGATCATCAAGCTTACGATTCTGCTCACCATAGCCGGCGCTCGATGGTAAATCCGAAGCCTGACGTTCTCTTTTTGCGTTAGCGTCGGCGTTTCTGCCGTTGGTTTTCCCCTTGTTCATTGGTCTCCCCCTTGTTCCTTAACGCGGTTCCTTAACGTGCGCTCGCCTTCTTGGCTTTTGCATTTGCAGTTACTTTTGCATTAGCGGTTCTGGACTTCTTGGCTTGGGCTGCTTCGATTGCGGTGTCCACTTTTTGTCTTTCCTCCGGCGGTGGAAGCACGGCAGGCATTTGTAATGCATCGATCCACAGTTCGCGCGTCCAACCGGCCGTGTGATAAAGATGCTCATCTTCTTCGCCTTCGATTTGTTGATACGCGGGCGTTAGCAGTGCTGACTCCTCGGCGTTCGCATTCTTAGCCAACTCTCCAAGCAACTCCCAATTGAGATGATCTTTGGTCTCAGCCAGGGTGACGCACTCTGCAGCCACAATTTGAGCGGCTTGAGGATCGGCGCACCTTGAAGCCAGTTCCATTGCCTTTACGAGGGAAGTACCGATATAGCGAACGACTTTGCGACCCGGCGTCTCAGCATTTGGATCCAGGCCGAGGTCAGTAAGAATCGTCGAAAGCACTTGTACGTGGTTCTTCGTCTGCTCCAGGTACTTATTCCACTCTTCCCTCAAGTCCTCATTAATAGCGAGACGTAGGGCGGTCGTGTATATCTGCACGCCGCCTTTTTCTGTCTCCAGTGCCTGATACATCAGATCGACGGGCACATTTGCGAGCAATGTATTGTTTGGCATGTATCCCCCTTGTTGAGTCGCACTCAAATCAATCAGTTTGAGCGTTGATTCCGTAGTCGTGCTGTGAAGAAGCAACTTCGATGCCTGATACTTTCGCTATGAGGGGTTAAGCTATCTCGGCTTGCGCTCCGAAGGGATTAATGAATCGTGGATATGGATGGCGGCCATCGCGCCTTCGGCTGCGGCGACAACGGCTAACTGAGAGTTTGGTGTGATGTCGCCTGCGGCGTAGACACCTTCGACACTGGTTTGTCTGGTTTGATCAACCCATATCAAGCCGCAACTTTCATCGAGTTTGCAGCCCAGTATTTCGTGCAGATTGCTTGCCGGTTTGGTTCCGAGGTTGAAGAAGAGTGCATCGCACTCCTGGGCGTCGCCATCAGTGAAGAGTATTCGTTGTAATTGCTTCGACTTGAAGTCTCCATCCAGTGCCTTGATGGTTTGATCGCGCACACTAATATCGAAAGCGGCGAGTTTGGCGCGATCGTCCTTATTCAGACTGGCCTTATCGTCATTGATTAGCGTTATCTTGTTGGTCCAGGTAAGCAAATTCAAAGCGAAACCAACCGTCTTCGTGCCAGTTCCCAGGACAGCAATTCGTTTATCGATGCATTCGTAACCATCGCAGTCCGGGCAGTGATGAACGCTAACACCATAGAAGTCACGAAAGCCCGGGCAATCGGGTGTCACGTCGCGCAGTCCAGTTGCTAGCAAGATACGTTGAGCATCGAATGTGTGACGGTCTTGATTCTCATTACCCGTGTGGATACGGAAACGTTTGTCTGGGAGTTGTTCAATTCCGGTGACGCAACCTTCGATGATCAGTCCTCCATGAGCGGTGACCTCATCACGTCCCCGTGCTAAGAGCTCGGCAGGGGAGATTCCGTGATGACCGAGGAACCCATGAACGCCGTGGGCATACTCATTACGCGGACTATTATGGTGAAAGGTGAGCGTGCGACGGCGGTAGCGAGCGAGGAAGAGCGAGGCGGAAAGACCCGCCGGTCCGGCGCCTACGACGATGCAATCGTACAAAACCTTGTTCGTTGAAGCGATCATACTGAGC
>DATNJO010000871.1:0-9175 GCA_035603895.1 Pyrinomonadaceae bacterium | reverse complement strand
AAAGGCCGGACGAGCATGAATCTCGCTTTTGATTCGGTTGAGTTGCGTGATGGACGCCGCGGAGTGTTGCACGGTTACGTCACGCGAGTTTACGGCGACGATTCAGGACAGGCAGACAATGAAGGCGGCGTCGAATCGGGCAGCAGGACCAAGCAAACCGTCAAACGCGCCGGCATCGGCGCGACAGTTGGCGCGATCGTTGGTGGCATTGCCGGCGGTGGCAAAGGCGCGGCGATCGGCTTGATCATCGGTGGCGCCGGTGGCGCGGGCTCGTTGGCGATCAACGGCAGCAAGGAGTTGAAGATCGAGTCAGGAACGGAAATGCTCGTCCACGTTACTCGGTGATAGCCGTAAAAACGTAATAAAAAGGAGCGGGCTAAAATCCGCTCCTTTTCGTTTTTAAATCCGTGTTCCTGCTTTCCTGCGGAAGAAAGACTGCTCGTAGCACGTCTAACGGTTGAGTTGGAGATGATGGCTCAACAGCTTATTGATGGAAACGTAATCGAGGCCTGCCAGCAGGGCGACCGCGAAGCCTTTCAGCTCCTCTTCGAATCGTACAAAGACAAGGTGTTCTCGATTGCGGTTTATTCGATTGGCGGCGATCGCGCGGTTGCTGATGATGTTACGCAACAGATTTTTCTGAAGTTGTTTACAGCGATCCGGCAGTTTCGCGGTGATTCGGAGTTTACGACCTGGCTTTACCGGATGGTGGTGAATGCGTGTCTCGACGAGCGGCGCCGCCGCAAACGATGGCTGCCCTGGGGAGAGACTGTGGCAATGAAGAATCCAGTCGATCGAAAACCGCAGGAGAAGCAGTTTGCGCGGCTTGAGGTTGCCGAAGCTGTTCAGGAGGCGATTGGGGAGCTCAAGCCGAAGTTTCGTTTGCCGATTTTGTTGAAGTATATCGAGGGATTGTCTTACGAGGAGATCGCGAGCGTGATGGGTTGTTCGAAAGGAACGGTTGCGTCGCGTTTGAATCGTGGTCACAGTCAGTTGGCAAAACGGCTGGCCCATTTGAACAATCCGGCGAGTTGGGGCGAATAAAGTTTTACGGAGAGTTTTGATGTTTTCGAAGCATGTAACGAGGGACATTTCAGCTTACTGTCACGGCGAGTTGCCGGCGGAAGAGTCGCGACGGTTTGCGGAGCACATCATTGCGTGCGCGAAGTGTCGCCGGGAGTTTGAAGAGATCAAGCTGGGGGTTAAGTTCGCGGAACAGTTGCCGCAACTGCCAGCGCCGGAGTCGTTGTGGAGTGGGATTGAGGCGCAGCTTGGTGGACCAGAACGGATTCAAGTGAAAGGGCCGTCGTGGCAACTTGTCGCGGCTGTAGCGGCGGTCTTTGTTGTAGTCGTGGGCTTGAGTGTTTGGGCGTTCTGGGAGCGAGGATCCGAAGGATTAGAAAAAGGATCTTTTTGGCAGGTGCAGCAACTCGCAGGAGCGCCCCGAATCGGAAGCGAACGAATTACAAAAGAAGGCCGGTTGGGAAAAGGTGAGTGGTTGGAAACGGACGGAAGGTCGCGTGCGCAGATCGAGGTGAGTTCGATCGGCACGGTTGATGTCGACGAAAACACGCGCGTGCGTTTGTTGGAAACAGCGCCGACAGAGCATCGACTCGAACTCGCGCGGGGAAAGATGAGCGCGAGGATTTGGGCGCCGCCGCGACTGTTCTTTGTCGACACGCCATCGGCAGTGGCCGCGGATCTCGGTTGTGCTTACACGCTTGAGGTTGACGACCACGGCGTCGGAAAGTTGCGTGTGACGTCGGGTTGGGTAGCGCTGGAACTAAAAGATCGCGAATCGATTGTGCCTGCTGAAGCGGCGTGCGAAACACGGCCGGAAGTTGGACCAGGCACGCCTTATTTCGAGGACGCCTCGCCTGCGTTTCGTGATGCTCTCTCGAGGTTCGACTTCCAACACGATCCGGCGGTGATGAAAGACGCGTTGACCGTGATGCTGAGCGAAGCACGTCCCCGCGACACGCTCACGCTGTGGCATTTGCTGACCCGTGTTAACGAAACAGATCGTCCGCTCGTTTATGACGCATTAGCGAAGTACTATCCGCCGCCGGCTGGCGTAACGCGCGAAGGCGTGTTGCAACTGAATTGGGGGATGCTCCAACTTTGGAAGAATGAACTTCAGTTCAGTTGGGGTGGTTCGATCGGCGGCAAGACGATGCAAAAGAAATTGAAGCAATTCAGATAAATGATTTTAGCCACGGATCTGTGGGCTATGTTCCTGAGAGGTGGCGCGTGTCGTTGAGGTTCAGCACGCGAACGAAGCCATCGTCACGCAATTCGAACCTCGTCACACCACAATTCGCACTCATGATCCACACCGGCTTCAACTCCGGTGCGTCCAGGGCGCCCATCAGGTGCAGCGCGAGGATGCAGATGGTTCCCGTGTGACTAAAGACCGCGATACGTCCGCCATTGTGCAGCGCGATGATCGCGTCGAGCTTTTGCCACGCGCGATCCAGTAGCTGGCGATAACTCTCGCCACCGGTTAACACGTGCTCGAAGTCGCGGCGCAGCAATGCTGCATATTGATCGGGATGTTGTTGGGCCGCGTCTTCAAACGTCAAACCTTCCATCACACCCACACTTCGCTCGCGAAAAGCATTCGTGGAGTTGATCGGCAGGCCGGTCAGCTTTGCGAGCGGCTGTGCGGTTTCGACTGCGCGTGCGAGATCGCTCGAATAGATCGCGGTCAGTTCTTCGCCTTTCAAAGCGTGAGCAGTGGCGTTCGCCTGGCGGCGTCCGCGAGGCGACAGAGGCGTGGCTGTGTGGCCACCGAAACGGCGTTCGGCGTTTCCTTCTGATTGGCCGTGGCGAACGAGAAGGACGTGAGTTGAGTGGGGCATCGAACCTGTAATCTAAGCGGCCACCGCTTCGGCCTTCAATTTCTCTGCTTGATAATGTGCGACGAGTGCGTCGATGAAAGGGTCGAGGTTTCCTTCCATCACCAGGTCGAGCTGGTGAATCGTCAAGCCGATGCGGTGATCGGAAACACGGTTTTCCTTGAAGTTATAAGTGCGAATCTTTTCCGAACGATCGCCCGAACCGACCATCGAGCGCCGCTCGCTGGCTTGGGCTTCGTGCTGCTTCTGCTCTTCGAGTTCCTGTAAACGCGCACGTAAAACGCGCATCGCCTTTTCACGATTCTTGATCTGTGACTTCTCGTCCTGCATCGAAACGACAACGCCGCTCGGCAAGTGCGTAAGCCGGACAGCGGAGTACGTTGTGTTCACTGACTGTCCACCCGGACCTGACGAACAGAACGTGTCGATGCGCAAATCCTTCGGATCGATCTTTACGTCGACCTCTTCGGCTTCCGGCAACACGGCAACCGTCACCGCCGAAGTATGAATTCGTCCACTCGCTTCGGTTTGCGGCACGCGCTGCACGCGATGCACACCCGATTCGTGTTTCAACTTCGAGTAGACCTTGTTGCCTTCGATCAGCACGATGGCTTCTTTGAGACCACCGATACCCGATTCCGACGCTTCCAAAACTTCAAACTTCCAGCGTTGCCTTTCCGCGTAACGCGCGTACATGCGCACCATCTCCGCGGCAAACAACGTCGCTTCATCGCCACCGGTGCCCGCGCGTATTTCGAGAATGACGTTTTTCTCGTCGTTCGGATCGCTGGGAACGAGCAGCAGTTTGAGTTCGCGTTCGTTCTCTTCGAGCCGGGCTTGCAGCGTGTCGAGTTCGAGCCGCGCCATCTCGCGCATCTCGTCGTCGTCCGAGGTGTCAAAGAGTTCGCGCGCTCCGACCGACTCCGCTTTCAAACTTTTCCACGCCTGATACTTCTGCACCACTTCTTCCAGCGTGCGATGTTGCTTCGCAACCTTGCCATACGCCGACGGATTTGAGAGCAATTCGGGAGATGAGAGCTCCTGCGTCAATTCGTCGAAGCGGGAAACAATTTGTTCGAGTTTGTCTAACATTCAAACCTCACGATAAAGGGGCGGGCTGCGGCTGTCCCGTTTGCGGTTCTAATTTCAACGATTCTTTCAATGCTTCGATTGCCACTTCGAGTTGCTGATCGTCCGGTTCCTGCGTGGTGATGTTTTGCAGCCACACACCCGGCCGCGTCATGAGTTTGAAGAACCAACTGCTTTCTTTCTTGGCCGACACGCGTATGATTTCGTAGGAGATACCGGCCACCACGGGCATCAGCGCCAGTCGGATCAGGAAGTTGAGCAGCAGCGAATCAAACTTGATTATCGAGAACAGAACGATCGCCACAAGCATCACGACCATCAAAAAGCTCGTTCCGCAACGCGGGTGCTGACGCGGCTGCGGGCGCGCGTTTTCAACTGTCAACGGCAACCCGGCTTCCCACGTGAACACCGTTTTGTGTTCCGCGCCGTGGTACTCAAACACACGCCTGATGTCCTTCAACAGCGAGAAGCTGAAGATCATGATCAAAAAGAACGTCATGCGAATCAGGCCATCGATCAGGTTGAAAGCGACTGACGGTCTGACCGGATGTAAATAAGTTCGCACTGTGGACCATGCGTCCTGATACCACGGAGCCGGCGCTGCATCGGTTGCAGTTGGGTTTGCAGCATCAGTGGTCGCACCTGGCGACGCTGTGCTGGTCGCCGTCGCCGGAGTGGTGGCCCAACCCGCCGCGATGAACAGTGCGTTCGTCAACAACAACGGCGCGGCCACGAAAAGCAGGATGTTGAAGATCAACGCGAAGACGATCGAACTCGCGGCCGCTGCCGTCGTGCCTTTCTTCAATTCGTCGCGCGAACGCTTTTGCGTCGGCACTGGAATCAAGCCGGGAACCGCGCCGGTCAAACCGGCGAAGTCGCCTTCACCTTCGATCACTGCCGGCGAAAGCTTGACCTTCACATTCTTGGTTTCCGCTTCTTCAACCTGCTCAAACGCTTCATTGGCCGAGTAGTTGAGCGCCTTGATTCCCAAACCCATCGACTGAACGAGTACCGCTCCGCCGCGGAGTACCGGCAACTTGAGCAATGGGTACTTGTCGCTCCACTTTGGCAGTGGCGCCGCAGTGTTGACGATCGTGCCGTCAGCTTTGCGCACGGCGATGGCGTAGGCGTTTGGAGTGCGCATCATGACGCCCTCGATAACGGCCTGGCCGCCGACAATGAGATCTCTTTCAGGTGTACTCATAGCTTTAGGATACGAAAGAGCCGGCGATTTTGGGGAGATCGCTCGTAGTTTGATGCACCTTGAGCGACCGACCGAATCACGCCGGCTCCGAATTGTTATCGCTAATGTTGGTTGCGCAAACCCATCAATTCAGGGGTTATTTCGCGGTGGCAGCGCCCTCGGCTGCCGGTTTCTTGCCGTAACGCTTATTAAAGCGATCGACGCGTCCCGCGGTATCGACCAGCTTCTGCTTACCCGTGAAGAACGGGTGGCAGGCGGAACAGATTTCCACGTGCAGGTCGCCCTTCTTGGTCGAGCGCGTTTTGAACGTCTCGCCGCAGGCGCAGGTAACGGTTATCTCAACGTATTCCGGGTGAATTCCTGGTTTCATTACTCTTTAATCGACTCTCTATAGACAGCGCCTAATGCGCATTTTCAAACAAGATATGATAGGTGTGCGTGGTTCGGAACGTCAAGTTGCGACCTGTTCTGAGTTCAAGCGAAAAGTACGTCTGTGCAGAGGATCGTCTCCCGCAAAGGCGCAAAGACGCAAAGCGCTGCCGCGTTTCTAAAGGATTCTTTGCGCCTTAGCGCCTTTGCGGGAGACGTTTTCGCTTGAACTCAGAACGAAACTCGGTACCGAACGCCTATCGGTTTCGTGCCTGTTTGGAGAAGGTGTTTCGCTCCCAGAAAACCCCGCCTGCGTAACCTTGAATGGTGCGATCTCGATCCGCTAAATCGAGGCGCTTCTGGGCGTAGCAGCAAAAAATCTCCTCTAGTTCCACGCCGAGGTAATGGCGCCCTAATTTCTTTGCGACGACCGTCGTGGTGCCGGAACCGTTGAAGGGATCCAAAACCAGATCGCCGCTCTTCGAGCTGGCGAGGATAATTTTGGCCAATAGTTTCTCGGGTTTTTGGGTCGGATGATCGGTGTTCTCGGGCATCGACCAGTAGGGAACGGTCAGATCCGTCCAGAGGTTTGAAGGATGCGTCAGTCGGAAGCGGCCGTTTTCGGATTCCGCCCAGTCTTTTGGCGCGCCATTCGGGTGGGTATAAGGCGCGATCACCTGCCGCTTGAGCATGACGGCGTCAACATTGAAGTAGTAATCGTCGGAAACGGTGAAGAACCAGATATCTTCCGCACACTTCTTCCAATTCGACTTCGCGCCGCGGCCCTTCTCCCGCTCCCATGTAATTCGGTTTCGCGGAACGAAGTACTTCTCGCCGACGCGGTGAATGGCAGCGGAAGATTCCCAGTCGCCGCAGATATAAACCGAGGCTGTAGGTTTCAACAGCTTAACTACTTGTTGAAGCCACGAATCCAGCCACTCCGAGTATTGCTCCAAAGAAGTTTTCTTGAAACTGCGATCGTTGAACTTCTTGGTCAAGTTGTACGGTGGATCTGCAAAGAGCAAGTCAACCGAACGCTCAGGCAAGAAAGGCAGTGCGGTGAAAACGTCCTGGCAAAAGATCTGGTCGCGAACTTCTTCAACTGACGCTTTGGATTCGACGCGTTGAAGGGAGCGGCGATAATCCTCCAACTCCTCGGCTGAGAGGTTCAAAGTCCGGTTGGCACGCGCGCGTTTGGGTTCGATCATTAAACTTGAGAATATCTCGAAAGAGTCAACAAGAAACAAGAAAGTTACGCAACGTATGAACGAATACACAGTAGAACTCAGGATTTTCGGAAAAGAATTAGACGCGTCAGTCATTACAGTCGAGTTGGAACTTGAGCCAGTCCAGGTAAGGACAGCGGGAGAGATGCTGAGTGCCACTAAGCGGTGGGACGAGGGGATGTGGGCATACGACGGGTTCTCACCGTCCAATGGCAGCAAGAAATGGTCATCATTGGAAGAAGGTTTGACCTTCATCCTTGAGAAAGTTGCCCCCGTCAGGGACAAGTTAAATGACTACAAAAAGACCTTCAGCCTGGTGTTTTGGTGCGGTCACTTCCAGTCCGAATGGAACAGTAGCTTTACTCTGTCCGCCTCGACCTTGCAGTTGCTGGCCGATCTTGGAGCCGACTTGTTTGTCGACAGTTACATCTCTACAGAGTAGATCGGGTCGCGGTGCGGAATTTACATTACTTCTGCTATAATCAGTTTCCGAATTTCAAGCTCTTCTCTTTTTAGCAGTCACAATGCAATCCGCGCGTTGTTCTATCTGCTGATCGAAGTGTAGTCAACAGACGCGCCGCAGGCCACTATGTCAGACGACACGAAGCAGCCTGGTTCCGAAGAACCTATGCGACCGGACGGGTCGCCAGCCGATTCGTCCGGGACACCCTCACCTTCCGCGATTCCACCCGCAGGCGAACTCGCTGGCGCCGACGCTGAAAAGGCCGCAATGGTCGAGCAGGCCAAATCGCGTGTCGCCGCGGTGAAAGAATCTTTGGCCGGCGCACAACCCGCCGCAGGCACGCCGAAACCTCCAGTTAAAAAGAAGGAAGAAGGACCGAAACCAACCGACGCTGCCAATCACGCGCTCGTTAAAAGACTTAAAGCGAAGTTTGGCGCGAGTATTGGAGAGGCGTCAGAGTTTATCGGCCAGTTGTCAGTGCACGTTGACCGCGAACAAATCGTGGAGGTTTGCGACTATCTCAAGTCGGATAAGGAAACGGAGTTTGACTATCTCTCGGATGTGACCTGCGTTCATTATCCGGATCGCGCGGACGCGCCTTTCGAGATGGTCTACAACCTGTTTTCGATCCCAAACAACGAGCGCGTGCGGTTGAAAGTAGCCACAAACGACAGCGTCGACAGCGTCACCGGCGTTTGGCCGACAGCGAACTGGCTTGAACGCGAAGTGTTCGATCTGTTTGGCATTCATTTCAACGGTCATCCTGACTTGCGGCGGCTGTTACTTCCAACCGATTGGGAAGGTTATCCGTTACGCAAAGACTATCCGCTTGAGTTCATCGAGAACTCGTGGACCGAAAAGCACCTGCCGGAGATGAGCGACGTGGCGATGGAGCAGTTGCAACAGCGGCGCGCGTATGGTTTGGAGATTTTGTCGGTGCCGCAGGAGCGGTTGATGCGCGACATTTTCCGCGGCGGCAAAGAAGTGATGCCGAAAGACAAATGACGCCCAAAGAGATTGCCACTCACTACGACGCAAAGGTTTTTGACACGCCCGGCGCGGCGAAGGAGGCAGGATTTGTTCTGACCGACACCGCGCAACCGCGCAACGTTTGGAACAAAGCGAGTGCGGCGAATGCGATCGTGCTGAAGTTGGTGGAGAAGCGTACGCAAGGTGACGCCGACGAGATCGGGCTTGTCATCGAGCCGTGGCGTGTGACGGGTTGTTATAAGCCGGTCCAGTCGAACGGTTCAGAAAGCCACGGATAACACGGATAAATGCATCAGGTAGAAATCGCAACAACACAAGAGACCCTGCTCGACAGCCCGGAGATGGTGCTGAACATGGGGCCGCAACACCCGTCAACGCACGGCGTGTTGCGCGTGGTCCTGAAACTCGACGGCGAGACGGTGATGGATCTCGATTGCGACATCGGTTACCTGCATCGCGGCATGGAGAAGATTGCCGAGAACCGCATGTACACGATGATCGCGCCGTACTGGGATCGTCTCGACTACATCGCCGCGGTTTCGAACGGTCTCGTGTGGGTCGAAACAGTCGAGCAGATGATGGGACTTCCCGTTCCGCCGCGAGCTCACTACTTGCGCACGATTTTGACCGAACTCAATCGCATCGCCTCGCACCTGCTCTGGCTCGCGACGCACGCGCTAGACATCGGCGCCGTGACCGTTTTGCTGTGGGCGCTGCGCGAACGCGAAGAGATTTTGAAGATCTTCGAACGGCAGTTTGGCGCGCGTTTGACGTGTCACGCATGGCGCGTCGGTGGTATGCCGAACGACGCTTACGACGACTTTGAAAACGACGTTCGCCAGTTTGCCAACAACTTTCCGAAACGCCTCGACGAGTATGAAACGGTGCTTTCCGAGAACCGAATATGGTTGAGTCGCACGGTCGGCATTGGTGTGATTTCCGGTCCTGAGGCGATTGCGATCGGTTTGTCGGGTCC
>DATNJO010000870.1:0-5986 GCA_035603895.1 Pyrinomonadaceae bacterium | reverse complement strand
AAGTATAGAAGATATGTTCCGCAGCTACGTTCCGCGGTTGTTGCAGAACGGCGACGCTGCCGTTGCGGGAGTAAACGGCAAGTGCAAGTTTGATGTTGGCGATGGCGGTGGAACGTGGATGTTGACGTTGCGCGAGTCGCGGGGCGTGGCAGAACCCTCAGACGGCGACGCAGATTGCACGGTGCGAATTTCAGCCGCGGATCTGCTCGATCTCGTCAACGGCAAACTAAACAGCATTGCGGCTTTCGATCAAGGAAAGATTCACATCATGGGAGATTACGATTTAGCAAACAAGGTGGGCCGGCTGCTCTTCGGTGGTTAGTAGCAGATTGCAGGACAAACGCAACACACAACCGAAAATCTAATCGCTATACTCTGAATTCAACTCAAATGACCCGGTTTAGGAACATGATCATAACGCCCTATGCATTATCCCTCTCTTTATCCGGTAGAAACTGAGACTAAACTATCTACTCTGATCGATCTCTTACGCTTCAGAAGCCTCAATGAGCCAACGCTCCCGGCTTATCGCTTTCTCGCGGACGATAGCGAAACGTCCATCACCTACGGCGAACTCGATCTCCGCGCGCGTGCTGTTGCCGCTTTGTTACAGAGCAGAGGTTTGCAACGCGAACGCATGTTATTGCTCTATCCTCCCGGTCTCGACTTCATCGCGGCTTTCTTCGGCTGTCTCTACGCCGGCGCCGTTGCTGTTCCCGCAAGCCTGCCGCAAACAAGGCGCGGTTTCGGCCGTTTTCAAGCTATTGCCAGTGACGCGCAGGCAGCAGGCGTATTAACGACCCGGCAGGTTTTATCAAGGTTCGAAGGGCTCGACTGGTTAACGTCTGATGATCTTTCGGACGACGAAGCCCGGCACTGGCAAGAACCGTTCACGGACAGCAACGCGCTCGCTTATCTGCAATACACTTCTGGCTCGACGTTCACGCCCAAAGGCGTGATGGTGACGCATGCCAACGTTCTGGAAAACTCCGCGTACATTCAACACGGATTCGAGCATGGGCCACAAAGCGTGTCGCTATCGTGGCTGCCGCATTTTCACGACATGGGTTTGGTTGATGGAATCATTCAACCGCTCTACAGCGGTTTTACGGGTTTGCTCATGTCGCCCGCCGCGCTCTTACAGAATCCGGCGCGTTGGCTACAGGCGATCTCGCGCTATCGCGTGACGCACAGTGGTGGTCCAAATTTCGCCTACGACTTGTGCGTGCGCCGGATCGACGAATCACAACGCGCGTTGCTCGACCTCAGCACCTGGAGCATCGCCTACAACGGCGCGGAACCCGTGCGCCACGAGACGCTGGAAAGGTTTGTGGCAGCCTTTGCGACGTGCGGTTTTCGGCGAGAAGCGTTCTATCCGGCTTACGGACTGGCCGAAGCGACACTGAAAGTGACCGGTGGGCGAAGAGAAGTTGGACCAGTTTACTGCACGGTCGACGCGAGCGCGCTCGAACAGCATCGAGTCGTACCGGCGGAGATCGACGCGCCTGATTCGCGAACGCTGGTGGGTTGCGGCCGTGCAACGCTAGGCACCGAGGTCTCGATCGTTAAGCCGGAGTCGTTATGCGCGTGCGAGCCTGAAGAGGTCGGCGAGGTTTGGGTTTCCGGACCGGGTGTGGCGGCAGGCTACTGGAATCGCCCGGGTGAAACAGAGAGTACTTTCAAGGTGAGTGGGAAATTTCTGAGCACGGGTGATCTCGGGTTCGTTCGCAATGGCGAGCTGTTCATCACCGGACGCCTGAAAGATCTGATCATCATCCGTGGGCGCAACCACTATCCGCAGGACATCGAGCGCGCAGTGCACAGTTCTCACCTGGCTCTCAAGCCCGACGGCGGTGCGGCGTTTTCAGTTGAACTCGAAAACGAAGAGCGTTTAGTGGTGGTCCATGAGATCGACACGCGTTACAAACACGAAGCGCAGGCAATTGTTGACACGATTCGTGAAGCGATTGCCGAAGAGTTTGAAATACAGCCGGCGGCGATAGTGCTGATTCGATCCGGGACGCTTCCGAAAACGTCCAGCGGGAAAGTTCGACGTAGCCGTTGTCGAGAGGATTTTTTAGAGAATCGCTTGAGCGTGATTGCTGAGTGGCGCTCGAGCAGCGAACGAAACGGGTCGACGCCTGCCGCGCCTGACGAGTTGAATGCGGCGACTGTTGAGCTGTGGCTACAACGCTTGTTGACCACGAAGCTGGCTGTCGACGGTCCACTCGTCGAAGTGCAGCAACCGATTGCTCGCTATGGCATCGATTCTTTGCTGGCCCTTGAATTGACGCATTCAGTCGAAACCAGTCTCGGTGTGCGATTGTCGCCGACGAGCTTTCTGCGGAATCCAACCGTCGCGGATCTCACCAGCGAGATATTGGAACAACTTGCTAAGGCCGCACCTTCGCCAGTGAGTACTGCCCTGATTCGGAGCGCGGGCGGCTCGCCCGCAGTGGGAGCCATGCGGTACGCAGGCCCGAAGGTGCGGGCGAGCCGCCCGCGCTCCGAATCAGGGCAGTATCATGTCGGTGAACATCCTTTGTCGCATGGACAACAGGCGCTCTGGGCAATTCAAAACGTCTCACCGGAAGGCGTGGCCTATAACGTTTCGGTCGCTGCACGTATCCGTGGCGAGCTTGATACGCAAGCCCTGCAACGCGCGTTCAGCACCTTGACTCAGCGTCATTCCATGTTGCGCGCGCGCTTTCCTGCACGGGAAGGCGTGCCGGTCTGCGTCATAGATGAACGCTCCGAGATCTCTTTTCTCATTAAGGATGCAGTGCATTGGTCCGAAGGGGAATTGAGCGCCCGTTTGCAGGACCAAGCATGGACCAAATTCGATTTAGAGCGCGGGCCGTTACTAAGAGCCATTTTATCTAAGCGGTCTGCGCCCGAGTATGTTGTGCTGCTCAGCGCGCATCACATCATCGTTGACTACTGGTCGCTCGCAATTCTGCTACGTGAACTCGCCTCGTTGTACGAAGCGGAAGTCGAGGGCCGGCCGGCTGCTTTGGCACCAATACCATCCTATTCAGACTACGTTCGCAGCCAGAGAGAATTACTAGCAGGGGATGAAGGTGAGCGTTCAAGAAATTATTGGTCACAGCAGTTAGCGGGCGAACTGCCGGTGCTGGACCTGCCAACCGATCGCGTGCGTCCTTCAGCTCAGACTTATCACGGTGCGTCAGTATCAGCACAGTTGGACCAGCAATTAACGCGGCGGTTGAAGAGACTAGCGCTGAGTAATGAAGCTACTTTGTTCATGACGCTGCTCGCCGCGTTTCAAGTGCTGCTGTATCGCTACACAGGCCAGGAAGAAATCCTCACCGGATCGCCGTCGTCGGGCCGGGCTTCGGCGGAATTTGCCGGAACGATCGGCTATTTCGTCAATCCGTTGGTGCTGCGAGCGAAGCTTTCAGGCGAGCAATCGTTCTCGGAGTTTCTTGCCGACACGCGCAAGACGACTCTCGCGGCTTTCGAGCATCAGGAGTGTCCGTTCGATCTGCTCGTCAAGCAGTTGCAACCAGAACGCGATCCGGCGCGCTCTCCGTTGTTTCAGGTAATGTTTTCGTTTCAGCAAGGTAACAAGACCCTGAAACTCGGGGCTTTGCCGGTGGAACCGATAGCATTGGACCAGCAAGCCGCGCAGTTTGACCTATCGTTAACTGTGACTGACGTTGATTTCGGACTCGAAACGTCGTTCGAGTACAACACCGATCTCTTTGACGCTTCGACCATCGAACGTCTGAGCGAACATTTTCGGGTCCTGCTTGAGAGTATTGCGAGCGATCCGTCACTCACCTTGTCGGAACTCTCATTATTTTCTAAGGGAACGCGCCAGGAGATTCTGTACGACTGGAACGACACGCGTGCGAATTTCGCGGGGCTCGCTTGCGTGCATGAATCATTCGCCCAGCGAGTAGCCTTTGCGCCCGATCAGATCGCAATAGAAGCTGGCGAGGAAACGCTCAGCTATGGTGAGTTGAACAAACGCGCGAATCGGTTAGCGCATTATCTGCTCACGCGCGGAGTTGGAGCCGAGGTTCGCGTTGGCATCTGCCTTCCGCGTTCGATAACGATGCTGACGTGCGTGCTCGGAGTGCTCAAGGCAGGCGGCGCTTACGTGCCGCTCGATCCTTCGTATCCGGCAGAGCGTTTAGCATTCATGATCGAGGATAGTGGCGCTTCGCTGATACTCGACCAACAGTTCTTTGAGCTCAATGCTGCTGCGATTAATGCTCAGAGTGATGCTGATCTACCGCTTTTCACAACCTTCCACGAACTCGCCTACATCATCTACACGTCCGGGTCGACCGGAACGCCGAAGGGCGTGATGGTCCAACATGGCTCGCTGGTGAACTATATTCGAGCCGCAAGTCTCGCTTACGAGATCGTACCTGAAGATCGTGTCCTGCAATTCTCATCGTTCAACTTCGACGCCAGCGTCGAAGAGATCTTCACGAGCCTCACCTGCGGCGCGACTCTCGTGCTGCGTGACGGCGAAGTGGCAAAGGCTCCGGAAGAGTTTCTGCGAGAGTGCCGGGAAAAGAAGTTAACGGTGCTGGATCTTCCTACCGCTTACTGGCACCAGTTGATACCCAATGATTGGGCGGTGGCGAGCGATTTGCGCCTGGTGATCATCGGCGGGGAGAAGGCGCTGGGCGAACCAGTCGAGCGTTGGCACAAAGAGGTTGGACCACGCGTTCGTCTGGTAAACACTTATGGACCCACGGAGGCAACGATCGTCGCGACGATGTGCGACCTCGACCGCGCGGCGACGGGTGTGCCCATTGGCCGGCCTGTCGCCAACACGCAGGCGTACGTGCTCGATTCTCACTTCGAGCCTGTAGCGATTGGTGCACGTGGCGAGTTGTACATCGGTGGAGCAAACGTTACTCGCGGCTACCTTGGCGATCCGGTGTTGACCTCGCAGAAGGTCGTTCCCGATCCGTTTAGCACTGTTCCCGGCGCGCGGCTCTATCGCACGGGGGATTTAGCGCGACATCGGTCTGACGGGCAGATCGAGTTTCTTGGACGCGTCGATCAGCAGGTAAAGATTCGCGGCCATCGAATCGAGCCGGGCGAGATAGAGGCCGCCTTGTTGCGCCACGAATCAGTGCGTGAGGCGGTCGTCAGTGCCGGCAATGATGGGCGTCTCGCTGCTTACATCAGCCTACATCCGTGTCATCCGTGGTTAAAAGCGACTGAGTTGCGGAACTTTCTAGCAGGTAGCGTGCCGCCATACATGATCCCCTCGAGCTTCACGCTATTGGAAGCGCTACCACGTTTGCCGAGCGGCAAGATCGATCGGCGGGCTTTGCCACAGCCGGCCACGGATCTTACGGATGTGAACGGATACGTTGGCCCACGCACCGTGAGCGAACGTTTGCTGTGCGATCTGTGGACTGAAGTTCTCAAGGTGGATCGCGTTGGCATCCACGATAACTTCTTTGCACTTGGCGGCGATTCGATTCTCAGCATACAGGTGTCGGCGCGCGCTCGTCTCGCTGGATTGAAAGTATCGCCCAGCCAAATCTTCCAGCATCCCACGCCGGCTGAGTTGGCTGTAGTTATTTCGATCTTCGATGCGACTCATGCGAAAGAGGAAACGATTACCGGCGCCGTGCCGTTGACGCCGATTCAGCATTGGTTCTTCGAGCAGAACTTTCCAGTTCCCGAGCACTGGAACATGGCGCTAATGCTGAAGACGCGCGAGCGGCTCAATCCCGATTTATTGGAGCAAGCGTTCGTCCATTTGGTACAGCATCACGACGCTTTGCGCCTGCGGTTTAGCGCGGGACAGCAGGTTATCGGGGAAACTCCAAACGAAAAGCTCCTCCGCGTAGACGAGACACAAGCTCAATTCGATCTCGCGAACGGTGTGTTGCTTCGCGCTGCGTTGTTCGAGTCTGATTCGGAACAACTGCAACATCTGTGGATCGCGATTCATCATCTGGTTTTTGACGGCGTCTCGTGGCGGATC
>DATNJO010000869.1:0-6951 GCA_035603895.1 Pyrinomonadaceae bacterium | reverse complement strand
GCTTCGTGCATTCCGTTTTCATTTCGTCGAGTTGCTTCGTATCGAACTTGTGATCGCCGACCACGCCCCAATCATGTGTCGCTGAGTACATCGGGAAACACGGCGCCAGTGAACCATCGGTGCGAATGATCAGTGAGTTCTGACCCGCGCGGCACTGCCACGCCGGAACCTCACCGCGCATCAACTTCTTCATGTCTTCCATGTGTTGAACAGGATTGACCATCTTGTAGCCTTCGTTGATGCGCTTGTCGTTGAGGTAGTCGAGCAGAGCATCGACTTTGGGCCAATCTTCCGGTGTGAGATAAGTGCTGTTTTCGTTCAGGTGTTTGAAGTGTGATTGCTCGGTCATCGGCGTCTCGTTGATGTGGTAATCAGTAGCGACGCCATTGTTGTGCGCAATCTCGGTCAGTTCCTTAACGTCGTCCATGTTATTCCGGCAGATATTAATATTGAGCATGATCGAGTAGCCGTAGTAACGATGGCGCTTCACGAGGTAATCGAAGTATGGACGGATCGGCTCCAATGCTTTTGGCAACGACTTTCGCTCTTTGACGGAATCAACGGCGAGATTGACTGTCGCGAGACCGGCGTCGCCGAGTTTGTCGATCAGATCGGGTTTTAACAACCGGCCGTTAGTTGGCAGATAAACAAAGATGTCCTTCTTCGCACTGTAATAGACGATCTTGTGAATGAGCTTTGGTCTCAGCAGTGGCTCGCCACCCATTAAAGCCAGCACGCGCGAACCGATTGAGTGCAACCAGTCGATTGAACGCTTGGCCACGTCTTCGGTCATGCCCTTCACCTGGTTGTTGTAGGACCAGCAATAGTGGCAATCAAGATTGCATTTCCATTCGGTAAAAAGGTAGGGAATGATCGGTCGCAACTCGCCGCTGTGCCAGCGCGATTTGAAATATGGCTTGCCCCACGACTTCCAGGTTCGCAACGCGCCAAGCTTTTGATAGTCGCGCTTGGACATTTCTTCCGGGTTCGGATGTTGTGGATACAACGGTTCAGGCAGAAGCTCTTCCGGCTTTGGTTCCAGCGTCGGCCGGACCGGCTGTTTGTAAAGTATTTGGTGGAGTTGTTGGTCAATACGAAAAGGTGCTGCGGACGTTGTAGGGGCAGAATCCTGCTGTTGCTCGGCCATTGAAAATAGTCCTTTCTGGGTCAAGGAAGGTTACTAATTTGATCTCGCTCCACTTTGTTTCGTAGTTGATTAGGATCCGTCACTTTTTTCTAACTAAAAACTCGTGGCTTGCTTTGTTCGCAGGAGGCATACAAAAAAATGGCGATCGAGCGCATGAGTCACCGGACAAAAACGATGATTGGGGAGAGGGTGTTACTGCGACGTCCGACGGTGCGTGACCTTGAAGAATTCATTACTCTCAACCGCGCGAGTACTCGTCTGCATCGCTCTTTGGTTTCACCTCCGATTAAGCCGGAAGAATTTCATGGTTTCCTGAAGAGGTGTCGTAGTGATGATTGCGAGTGTTTTCTCATTTGCCGTACGGAAGATGGCGCTGTCGTTGGCGCGATCAACTTGAGTCAAATATTTCGTGGCGGATTTCAGAACGCTTATCTGGGTTATTACGTTGGCGAGCGTTATGCGCGCCGCGGTTATACGACTGAGGCTTTGTGCTGGAAGGATACTCGCGTCGTTATCTGAAGATCTGTGGGCGTTGGCGCGACCACGAGCGTTGGGCACTGATCGCGGAGGACTGGCGTGCGCAGCGAGATCGTACGCCTGTTCGTTAGTGACGAGAAAACTGTGACCTCATCATCCTTCGGCGTGAAACTATCGATAGCGAAACCTTTGCCACGCGCGAGATTTGTCGGCGGGCTTGGATGGCTTTGCTTCCGTTTGCATCTTACTAAGCTTCGCTGATGAAAAGAAAACTTTTCATTCTTTCTCTTGCGATCCTGCTGGTCGCGTTCTTGGTTGGTGTTTGGACTGCGGGGGCTGTTTTGGTTGCGCCTGTCCATCATTCGGTTGGCGATCCTCCTGGCGAGTTGTCCGCGCGAAAGGTCCAGTTTGACAGCCGCTCAGGCGCCACTATTCATGGTTGGTTCATACCCGGCAAGAAAAACGCCGGCGCCATCATCCTCATGCACGGTGTGCGAGCCGATCGCCTCAGCATGTTGGACCGCGCACGGTTTCTCAGTAAGGCCGGTTTTTCTGTTCTCCTCTTTGATTTCCAGGCTCATGGCGAAAGTTCCGGAGAGCACATTACGTTCGGTTATCTTGAAAGCAGAGATGCTCAGGCCGCAGTCGACTTTCTGCGGATCAATGCGCCTGGTGAAAAGATCGGTGTAGTTGGTGTGTCGATGGGTGGCGCAGCCGCCTTATTGGCATCGCCACCGCTCGATGTCAATGCGATGGTCCTGGAGATGGTTTATCCAAACATCAATCAAGCCGTCAGCAACCGTTTGAGTATGAGAGTTGGAGCGTGGGGCACCGTTTTTACGCCTCTCCTGGTTTGGCAACTCAAGCCCCGATTGGGTATCAGTGCTGATGCGTTAACGCCAATCGAGAAAGTAGGTGGGATTACTATTCCCAAACTGTTCATCGCCGGCGCAGAGGATCGTCACACGACACTTCGTGAGTCGGAGCAGATGTTTGCCGCCGCAGCGGAACCGAAGGAGTTGTGGATAGTGGAAGGTGCACAGCATACTGATCTCTATGCGGAGAAAGAGCAGGAATACGAGCAGCGTGTATTGCGTTTCTTTCAGACTGCACTGAGATAAAAACTGATGACTACCATGACGAAACCACACGTCACGTCCTTTGCTCCGCAGTTTCTTGTCGATGACCTTGAGCGTTCGATCGAGTATTACAAGAAGCTTGGCTTCAAATTCGACGAACCGTGGGATGGTTTTTATGCGATCGGATATCTGGACGGACTTGAATTGCACCTCAAGGAAGCTCCGAAGAACGAAGACGAGCGTCGGCACCGGCGCGATAATGAACATCTCGACGCGGCCGCGGGCGTGGACGGTATTGAAGCTTACTTCGCGCAGTGTGTCGAGAATGGTGTACCGATTCTGAAACCGCTCGCGCCAACCGCGTGGGGGACAAAGGATTTCTATGTAGAGGATCCCGACGGTTACATCATCTGCTTTGGCGGCCGTCCCGTGGCAGACTGAGGTGCTCGCGAGTGGACTTTGTTATCGACCAAATGAAGCCCGGCGACTGGGAGCAGGTTCGCTCGATCTATCTTGAGGGCATTGCTACCGGGCACACTACTTTCGAAACCGTGGCGCCGTCGTGGGAGAAGTGGGACGCAGGCCATCTTCAAATTGCGCGACTCGTGGCGCGACGGGGAGATAAAGTTTTGGGTTGGGCAGCTCTGAGTGCGGTGTCGAGCAGAAAGGCTTATCGCGGAGTGGCGGAACTGAGTGTGTCGGTCGGAGAAGAAAGTAGAGGCCGCGGGATCGGGCGTGCTTTGCTCGACGCTTTGATCGAGCAATCAGAGAGCAACGGAATTTGGACGCTACAGGCAGCGATCTTTCCGGAGAATATCGCGAGCGTGAAATTGCATCTGCGCTGCGGCTTTAGAGAAGTCGGCAGGCGTGAGCGGATCGGAAAGCTCAAGGGCGTATGGCGTGACACTTTACTCTTTGAGCGTCGAAGCGTAACTGTAGGAAATCCCTAGTTCTGTTCACGTCGCATCGCCCAGGTCACAGCTAGGAACGTAACAACCGTACAACCCAACACTACCGCCAGGTATCCCCACAAGCGTGGCGCACTCGTTCCGGCCAGCGACATCTTCAGCGCCTCAACAAAATAGTAAGTGGGAATAAAACGCATCGCTGTGTCGAGCACCGCAGGCGAACCGGGAAAGGGAAAACTCGGCGTAATGAGCACCAGCAGCGCAAGACTGGCCCACGTATTTATCTGCATGGTGGTTTTGAAAAGACTTCCCATCAGCAAACCGATTGTGACGATCAAAATCATTCCCAACAGAATAGTCAGCATGGTCAGCGGCCAGTTGCCAACCAACTTACGATTGACTGCCAGCAACACTCCCGCAATCAACACGCTGTAAACAACGCCGGTCAAAGCTTTGCCTGCAATTACCTCAGTCAGCCTTGCCGGCGACGTCAACAGGAAATCCATCGTGCGCTTTTCTTTTTCTTCCACCAACAGCAATGGCACCACGAGCGCTCCGGTCATGCCGAAGGTCAGCAACAGCAGTAACGGCAGTAGCATCTGGCTGAGATTGATTCCACCACCGGTTTGAGAGTCCGGCTCTTCGCTAACGTTGATCCAATCTAGTTGTGCCGGCGGTGGCCGTTCCACCAAAGCTGCCACCTGCCGTTCTACCAAAACCCTGAAGCGCGCTTGGTCGATCTGATTTTTCTTGTTGTTAAGGTAGGCGGTAAGTTTCGGCTGCTTGCCTGCGGCTACATCCGCATCGAAGTTGGTTGGAACAACTAATCCTCCATCCGCGTCGACCTTTTCAACTTCGACTTTGGCGTTTGCTTCTGAATCTACCTCCACCAACTTGATCTGTTGAACCGCGCGTAACTGCGAAACCAGAGCTGAACGGCCTGGATCGTGGACCACGATGGTCGAGTTTTTAAAACTACCTATATCAGGCACCATCAGCCGCAGTAGCAGCGCGACCGACAACGGCGTCAGCAAGGCAACCAGTAGGTAACGATTTCTGATCGCATCAATCAGATCTTTCTGTGCAATCGCCGCAACAACTCGCCAGCTCATTCAGACAATTTCCTCCCGGCTATCTGAATAAAGACTTCCTCGAGTGTCGCCTCGGTCGAATGCAATGTTCGCAGGCGCCCGCCGCTTACCAGTTCTTCCAACTGCCTGGCGGCGGCCCCATCATCCAAAGCGATGGTCAAAGCCTGACCATTATCGAGTGTTGCATTTACAGATCTTTGACCGTGGGCCAACTTGAGATTGTCGGGTGTATCGAGAGCGACGATACGTCCTTCACTAAGGAAAGCGACGCGCCGGCAAAGCTCATCTGCCTCTTCCATGTAGTGAGTCGTTAGAAAGATGGTTACACCCTGAGTCGCGAGTTCGGTCACGAGGCGGCGAATCTCGCGCCCTACAACCGGGTCCAATCCTCTGGTCGGTTCGTCGAGGAAAATTATTTGCGGACGATGAAGCAGTGCGCGAGCGATAAGCAACCGTTGCTTCATGCCGTTGGAATAATGCTGAACGTTGTCTTTGGCCCGTTCAAGCAGGTCTACTTGCTGAAGCACTTCGTCGATTCGTCCCAGCGGAGCGTTGTAGAGTCGTGCGGCAAACGCCAGATTCTCTCTGGCGGACATGCGTTCGTAGAGGTTTTGATTTTCCGAGACGACACCCACCAAAGGTTTGAGACGTCCCTGTTCGGTCGTGACGTCACAACCAGCGACTCGGGCAGTTCCGGCCGTGGGCTGCAACTGGCCGCTTAACATGCGAATCGTAGTCGTTTTGCCCGCGCCGTTGTGGCCCAGGAAACCAAACACCTCGCCTGCTTCGACCGTGAAGGAGATTCTGTCCACGGCTTGCAGCCTGTTGAAGGTGCGCGAAAGTCCGTCAACCTCGATGGAGTTCATAGTTGGTCCAAACTTGCTTTGCCCGAAAGGGTTTGGTCCGGCGGCAAAGCCGTCTTAGAAGACTTTTGAGCAAAGCCGTCCAAACTCGCTGCTTCGGTCAACGCGGCGAGTTTGGGGTAGTAGTACGTAAACCGGCGGACTATGTTGCGCTTTGTTTTTGATTTACGGTGTCACGCCTACAAGGACGACGTTGCTGGTTTTGCCTCGCACGGTAATCGTGACTTGCAAGTCTCCCGCGGTCACGATTCCATCCGGAAGCTTCACGACGATCTGGGTAAAGGCTGCGAACGCTGGCACCGCGCCCACAAATTCTACTTGCAGTTGATGAGGTATCTGCTGCGAGTCGATTGCCTGAGCCGTTATTACTAACCCCGGCTTCAGCTCGAGGTTTGTAGCGAAGAGTGAGACGCGTGTGCGTTTGTCTGTTCCGAAATAATGATCGTTCGTGAGCGGGAACGGGTCACGCATGGTGAGCACCGTGTCGAGCGCGACAGCGCGCTGCGAATTTAGTTCGGTAGCGAGTACTGGAGCGTCGTCGTCAACGATCGTTCCGACAGCCTGGTTGTCAGTGATTGTGGCATTGGTTGGCGCGGTCAGGTTTACGTTGAACGACACCGTGTCTTCGTTCAATTCATCGCCGTTGACTCCGACGGTAAGAGATTGTGAAGTCTGTCCGGGTGTAAACGTTATCGTGCCGGTCGCCGTGATGTAGTCGTCGCCGGCGGTTGCAGTGTTGTTGGCGGTCGCGTAGTTCACCGTGATCGTTTGATTGCTCGCGTTTGAAAGAGAAACCGTGAACGCGGCACTTGTAGTTCCTGAGTCGCCTTCGTTTATCGAGAGGTCGTTGATTGAAATCGTTGGTTGGGAATCGTCGTTTGTGATTGTGCCAACACCCTGACTGTCGGCGATGGTTGCGTTTATCGCGCCGGAAAGAACGATGTTGAAGGTTTCGTTTACTTCGAGCATCGTGTCGCCGTTGACGGTGACGTTGATTGGTCGCGTTAGCTGGCCGGGAGTGAGGGTCAGTATTCCTGAGGACAGCACATAATCGGTACCAGCAGTGGCTGAGCCACCGGAAGTGGCGTAGTTAACAGTTACCGTTTGACCGCTCGCAGTCGATAACGAAACCGTAAACGTGGCCGTCACTGTGCCTGAGTTGCCTTCGGTCACCGATACGTCGCTAATGGAGATAGCCGGTTGTGCGTCGTCGTTTGTGATAGTGCCGGTACCCTGACTGTCAACGATCGTTGAGTTGACAGGCGTGGACAAGTTCACCGTGAACGTTTCGTTTGGTTCGGACGCAGTGTCGCCATTGATGGTCACATCGACTGGTCGAGATGTTTGACCGGGCGTGAAGGTCACGGTGCCGCTCGCCGACACGTA